>JBHLKA010000012.1:0-36572 GCA_048887145.1 Candidatus Hodarchaeota archaeon | reverse complement strand
AGCATTAAATGATTTGAAATATGGATAAATTTGAAAAAGCTCAGAAAATTCTTAAAGAAATTAATGCTGATGGATGGTTAATTATCTGTAATGAGGATAGTGATATAAATTCTAGATATTTATTAGGAGTTAGATCACATGCTCGCCATTACATATATTTAGCTTCTAACGGAAATCATAAAGTCTTATCTGTGGAATATGAAGCTTCTATGATTGAACGATCACTGAAAAAGAAAAATGTAAAATGTGAAGTTATTATTTATAGATCTTTAAAAGATTTAATAAAACTATTACCACCAATCGTTAATAAATCTCGAATTGCTCTAAATTTTGGTGAAAAAGTTTTAATGGAAGATGGCACTCCTTTTGCAGATTACATTCATGCAGGAGATTACTTTTCTTTAAAAGAGTTATCACCAAATACAGAATTTATTTCTGCTGCTCCGATTATAGATGGACTCAGAAGTGTCAAATCTTCTGAAGACTTAAAGGATTTGAGAAATGTGTGTAAAGCTACAATTGAGATATTAGAAGATATACCAGAATTTGCAAAAATTGGTATGACAGAAATGGAAGTTAGAGCTAAAATAGAATATGAATATATTAAAGTAGGAAGTCCAGCCTTCGAATCAATTGTAGCATCAGGACCTCATTCAGCTGATCCACACCATAATAGTTCGAATAAAAAAATTAAGCCAGGTGTGTTATTAATTGATACGGGTTTACAGATCGATGAGATGTGTTCTGATTTAACCTGGACTTTCTGGGTCGGAAAAAATCCACCTGAAAAGTTCCTTCAGACTTATCATGATCTACATGAATCAAAAAAAATTGCTAATGAATATTTTACTGATGGGACTCCAAATTATCTTCCTGCGAAAAAATGTCGCGAATCTTTAGCAAACAAAGGTTATGATCATGAAAAGTTATTTATGCATGGTTTAGGACATTCTTTAGGGTTTGAAGCTCATGATATTGGCGCAAGATTAAGTATGAGCGTTCCAGAAACGTATATTCTTAAAGAAAATATGGTCTATACAAATGAACCTGGTCTATACTGGAAAAATGAATGGGGGATCCGTTTAGAAGATGATGTGATTATAGGAAAAACAAAATGTGAACAAGTAACCTATAATCCTGAAGATCCTGTTTTAATTTAATTTCTAATAGTTTTTTTACTTTTTAATTTAGTTTGGAAAGCTATAATTTTATCGAGATGGGGAATTCTTTAGTTTCTTCAATTATATTTTGATCCGGATCCATAAACTTAATGTAAAGTTTAAAAACATAATCTCCTGCTTCCAACGGCTTAAGATTTACTTCCCATCTGATTTCTTCATTTGATCTTAATGAATATATTTTTTTAGTTGTTGTACCTCGCATAATTTTTAATTGTTCAGGAAATTCAGCATCAATATTTACATCTAGTGCTTCACCCTGACTTTGATTTTGTACTAGGATTTCTAATGGAAAAGTTTGTTCTATAAGTGGAGGTCTCAAATTTTTTGTAGAAATTTCAAGAGTTGGAGGAGGTGAAATAAGATTAGGTATAATTTTTACTGTTTCATAGATAAATATTAAGTTATTATTTATTTCAAATGTTAATGATAAAGGTCCTATAAAAGGATTATCAAGCTGAAAATGTGGTTTAATTATAAAATCTAACTCATAAGTTTTACCAACTTCCAAATCGATAGGAATAATAGGTTTCTTGCTCGAACTTAGGTTATCTGATAAATGAAGGTTACTTTTGATTATTTCAAATTTCTCAATTTTATAACTAAAAAAAGGGTTTTGAGTAAAATGTAGTAAAGGTTTGGTATCAATTTTTACTTTTAAACCTATATTCTCATTTGTAGTATATAATTCTTTATCCAAACGTAATTCAGATTTTAAAGAAAGTTGCAGATTTGTAATAAAAAGAATTTCTATCATCAACTTTAATTCAGCATCACTGAAATCGTAATTATGAAGATTATATCGAATTTTTTCCAAATATTTTGGATCATTATCGCGTAAGCATATTGTCAATTCAGTAACCAGAACAATTAATGGGTGTTCTTTGAAATAAGAACTTTCAACTTTATTCTGTAATTTTTTAATGAAATTTAAGCCTTCTTCTTGTTTTACTTTAGTAAATAAGCATAAATAAGAAAGGACAGAAAATAATATATAATAATTATTTCGAGCGCTTTTATTTCTCAATTTTGGGATAAATTCGACTGTTTTTTTAAATATTTCATTTGCTTTTAAGTAATCGTCGTTAAGTAAGGACGAATCTCCTGCCATTCTTAACAAATCCAAAGCTGACTGGATTTTATCTAATTCTATAAATGCATTTGCACCATTAATAAAACTAATAATAGATTCTTCATACTTATCCAAGTCTAAAAATTTATTCCCAGCAGAATAGTAATTTTTTGCAGCTTTCTTAAATTGTCTGGCTTTAAATAATTTCTCAGCTTTTAAAAATTGATTTTCAGTATTTACAAGGATATTTTTACCCATTTACATTTCACAATAGTCTAAATTAATATTTCTATTAATTAATTTTGAAATTAAAAATTACTTGTAAAATGAAAGAAAAATAAAAAAAATAAAAAAAATTTAAATTGAATTAGTATGCCATTAATATGAGTATGAAGGCTATTAAAATGATTAACCCTCCATATCCGACGACAGGAAAACCGCTAGCTAGTGGTGATATCCAAATAGAAATTACGAATCCTATTAGTAAAACTACCCACCAAGAATAACTAAAGATTTTGAAATCTACTACTTCAAAAATTAGCAGAAGTAGAATAATGATTAAAGCTAAACCGAAAACCGCATTCACAATTAGTAAAGGATTTCGAGTTAAAAATAATATTACACATTCATATCCTGCAAAACCAGCGCCTACGATTGCTACCATTTTGGAAGCTTTATAAGTTTTCTTTTCCATTATTAGTTCAATGAAAGCTGCCATTAAAATTAGAATAGCAGGCAAATAATAGCTAATACTAAGAAGTGGAAATCTACCAAGGTATGAGATTAATACTAAAACTGCTCCATAGATAAGTAGCAACCACCATTTATAAGGTATTTTACTTAACGGTCCAAAACTAATTAGTCCTAATGTAAGAAAGATTAAGAATGCAATCAATAGACAGATTATTCCCCAAAGTATATATATACCTGTGATTGGAGTAACGCCATAAAAAAAAGTTATACCATAAAAAACTGTAAATAGCATTCCAATGAAGGCAATCACTTTTGATGCTGAAATTTCTCCTTTAGGAGCTTCACCCATCTTTTTTCACTTTTTTTTTTTTAAATTTTGTTTTAATTTTAATAGAAATTAAAATTAGGATTAATCAAGAATTAAGGGTTTAAAAAATTTTACTTACTTTTTATTGTATTATTAATAGGATTTCAAGTTTAGACAAAAATAAAATATTTAAAATATTAATTTAGTAAAAATTTATTTTCCGAAACCATTGCTTTATGGTTCGTCATCTTGTAGCTAAAATTTTTCTTACAAGATTCATTCACTCGGCTTTTTTTCTTTTTTATTAACCTCTGAAATTAATGATTCTTTCAATGGATTTTTACCTAGGTTTTCTATTATTTCTGATACTCTTATAACTTCTTCTTGAAATTTTTGGCCTTCAGCAGCACTACAATGAAACATTTGTATTCTTTCAGGAGAAATTCCTGCAGTTTTTAACACTTCTTTGGTAAATTCCACATTTTTCGCTGCTATTAGATTACCTGTTTCATAATCACATTCCCCCTCATATCAACCAGCTACGAGTACTCCATCAGCACCCTTTCCAATTGCTCGCATCATAAGACTAGGCGTTACTCTACCAGTACAATTTATTCTAATTGGTCTTATTGTTGCGGGATATTGTGCTCGTATAGTGCCAGCCATATCTCCCGCTCCATAACCTCATTTCCAGCACATAAATGCTAGAATCTTAATATTATTTTCAGTTACCATTTAGTTCACCTCTTTATATCTCTTCAAGAATAGCATCTATTTGTTTTTCGTATTGGGGTTCGCGATAATATCTTAGGGTAATCGCTTCAGAAGGGCAATTAGCTAAACATGAACCACAACCTCTACACAATATTTCATTTACTTCAGCGCCATCAGATTCAATTTTAATCGCATCATAAGGACAGTTTAATTCACATAATCCACATTTCGCGCATTTTTCTTTATCCACATTTGCTCTTATTAGGAGAATCCGATATTTATCTTTACTCATTAGTCTTGCTAACGATGAAGCAGCAGCTCTTCCTTGGGCTATAGATTCAGCAATAGACTTAGGTCCTTGGCTCACTCCAGCAAGCACTATACCGGGGATTTTTGTGTCAATTGGGTTCAATCTTGAATGATATTCCTTGAAAAATCCATCTTGACTTGTTTCTAATTTAAAGATTTTTTGTATTTTCTCAATGCCTTTTGGAGGTACCATTGCACACGAAAGCACTACCAGATCATACTCAAATTGTTTTAATCCTGTAGGATTAAGTGTATTTTGGAGAATTACTTTAAGGTTGTGAGTTACAGGATCCTCGTGAATTTTTGAGACATTAGTTCTTATGTATTTTATACCTTCTTTTCTTGAAGCTGTAAAATATTCTTCATAATCTTTTCCAGCAGCCCGAATATCCATGTAAGCCACATTTATATCCACATCAGGTAAATGTTGTTTTATGAGTTTTGTATTCTTAATAGATATCATACAACATACTCCTGCACTACAGTAAGTTTGCTTAGTTAGATCCCTTGAACCTACACACTGAATAAATAAAACATTTTTGGGTTTTTTTCCGTCAGAAGGTCTCACAAGATGTCCTACAGTTGGTCCATTAGGTGCTAGTATTCTTTCTAGTTTCAATTGTGTTATGACATTAGGATAGACATTATAACCTAAATATCCTGTTTCAGGTTCATATTCATCCCAACCAGTTGCTATTATTATTGAACCGACTTCAATCTCAATAATTTCATCTTGTTGATCAAAATCTATAGCATTTAATTCGCAAGCTTTATCGCATAATCCGCATTTAATACATTTAGTCATATCAATTTGTGCAATTGAGGGAACCGCTTGTGCAAATGATGCATAAATTGCTTTTCTAGGATTCAATCCTTCATTAAATTCGTCATAACCGTATGCGGGACAAACTTCATAACAAGAACCGCAACCATTACAATCATTGTTAACAAACCTTGCCTTTTTGCGGATCTTAACCTTAAAATTTCCTACGAAACCTGAGGCATCTTCTACTTCACTATATGTGTAAATATTCATTCCGGGAGTCCTTGCTGATTCTAGCATGACTGGTCCCAATATTCATATACTGCAATCATCTGTGGGAAATGTTCGATCAAGCATTGCCATTTTTCCTCCAATTGTAGGGTTTTTTTCTACTAAATATACTTCAAATCCCTCCTCTGCAAGGTCTATACCAGCAGATAAACCTGCTACACCGCCCCCAATAATTAAAGCCTTTTTAGTAATATCCACTTCTTTTACTAAAACCTTTTCTAATACTGTGGCTCTTGCAACTCCTGATTTAACAGCATCTTCAGCAGTTCTTTGTGCGCCTTTTTTATCGTTTCTATGTACAAAACTCGAATGTTCACGTATATTCACAAACTCTAAGTATGAGGAGTCTAAATCCATTGATTCTAATACACTTTTAAATACAGGCTCATGAGTCTTGGGGGTACAAGATACAACAACAAGTCTATTAGCATTAACCTCAAGCATCTTCTCTTTAATAAATTCTGCTCCAGGCTCAGTACATAAGGAAATATAATCTACAGCTTCAACGACATTAGGCAATTTTTTGGAAAATTCAGATAATGCTTTTGTGTCAATTATTTCAGCAACATTAATACCTCACTGGCAAATCGCTATAAAAATTCTAATTTCGTCAGTAGTTATTATCTCTTTACTCTTTGTTTCTACCATTGCAAATCAATCCTTTCTTTCTTTTTTTAATATTTCCTCCGATTAAATTTGATAAATATTATTATACACATTAATATTTGAATTAAATTAAAATCTTATATTAAAAAAATTAACTTTAAATCAAAAATCTTTTATATATCTTTCATAAGTTATGTAATTAAAAATATAATAACTCATAATTTTAAGAAGAAAATAACATAGTTGTTGAAATATAACATGTTGCTAATAATTTTTCAAAATGGAAAGGATTTCTTGAAAGAATATATGCCTATAATAATTGCGGGAACTCTGATGGTAGTAACTTTTTTAATATTGAAACTTGGTTTAACTATTGTAAAAGCTGAAAAACGGACGGGTATAAAATGGGTTGGATATAGTTTTTTAATTCAATTTGGAGTGATTTTTGCGATAGGTTCTCCTCTAATGTTGCTTGGTTTTGCGGGAGCTTATGAAGGGGATCCATTAGCAATAATTCCTATAATAATTGTTGCATCTGCAGTAGACTTGAATATTATTAATGTTATTCATCAAGTTGGTCTTAAACGCTCTTTAATTGTTTTAGTTCTAATTTTGGTACCAACGGTATTTGCAATGAGGTTTTTAGGAGAATTTTTAGCAACACTGTAAAATAAGTAAAAAAGTGCTATAATCCTATTACTTTATTTATTTCTTTATTCATTTTAATAATTTGATCTCTAGCGGCCTCTCCAAATTTGTCTGAGTTAAACTCTTTTTTGTTTGCATAAGAATAAATAACAGCTCTTGAAGAATTCACAATTCCTCCCAAACCATCTTTATGAAATCCATTCTTTATATCTTCAGCTTGGGCTCCCTGAGCACCATAACCAGGCATTAATAGGAACGAATTTTTTATTATTCCTCTAACTGATTTCAATTCTTGAGGGTAAGTTGCGCCAACTACAGCGCCTATATTGCTATAATTCGAGAAATTAGGTAGATTTTTACTCCATTCTACAATGAGTTTAGCTACATGAATATAATTCCTTATCAATTTTACATTTTCTTTTTCTAGTTCAATTTGAGTATTATTAATATTGTCTAACCTGACACTAAATAAATTTTGAATTTCATTACTACTTGGATTAGATGTTTTTACAAGAATAAATAATCCCTTTCCCTTATAGTACTCAATATAAGGTTTGATACTGTCAAATCCAAGATAAGGGTTTAAAGTACACGCATCTGCTTTATAAATTTTAAATGTAGCATCTGCATAAGCTTTAGAAGTTGTACCAATATCATTACGTTTAGAATCTAAAATTACTAATAAATCCTTGTTGTGAGCATATTTTATGGTTTCTTTTAAAGCATTTAAAGCATCATATTTTTCATAAAAAGCAATTTGGGGTTTTATCAAGGGAATTAAATCATGTGTATTTTCGATTAAAGTTTTATTAAATTCTAAAATTATTTTATTAGGGTCAATATATTGTTCAATAAGATATTTAGGGATTTCTCCTTCCTTATCCATACGGGGATCAAGTCCCATTGATACAACACTTTTTTTGTCTTTTATCAATTGAATTAATTTTTTAACAAACATCGCTCATTTAATTATATTTTTATGTATTTTAAGAGGAGTTTTCTAAAAAAATTAGCGATGGGAACTTTCATTTGATTTTTAATCGCGCACAAATTTAATTATAAAACCTCTTAAAAACACGGCAGACCTCCAAATCGAACCAATAAGAATTATCAGGATCGTTCTTCATCATCATAAAGTGCAAACCCCAGCGTCCATCTGGTTGTTGCTCGTTTATAAAGTATTGAAGCCCTTCTTTAATCTTAGGCTCGTCTTTAGAAAATCCAAGCTTCGAAACAGTGTCCAATGCAGATAAAATGTCGGTCCAAAAAAAAGGAATATAAAATTTGATCCAATAACTTTTATCTTGTCGAGAACTATATTTATCTCTTTGAAAAAAACGAGAAATTAGAAGATTTCCCGCTTCTTTTGCCTCACTACAATTTTTGTACTTAGGATGAGCGGCAAACGCTCGTAACACCATTCCAGTTAACCAGTGCGAGGAAGGTTTCGTTTTATCAGGGGATATTGGCTCGGATAAGGCGTAGATTTCTTGCCATTTACGGGATTTTGTTAATATAGGCAACCCCCAACCTCCATCCGTGTGTCGCATCGATAAGAACCATTGAAATCCCTTCTCTATTCTGGGATCGTCATGGAATTCAGCTTTATTTAAGAGTTCCATCAAAGCGCCCATGTAATTAGGCATGTATTGATTTGCGTAAATCCCCCTAATATCACCTTCCTTTGTTTGGCATCTAAAAATAAACTCGGCGGCTTTTTGCGCACACTCATGTTTCTTATTTAAGCCGTACTTAGGTACTAACTCTCTCAGATTTTTAAAAACCGCCCACAAGTGCCTATTTTCGTTATATTGGCTAGGTTTTCCCGTTGGTTTCCACGATCCATCGTTTAATTGCTTCCGTATTATTTTTTGTGCGTATGATTCTTCCCAAATCGTTTCGATTGGCTCAAGTTTCTCTTCTAATAGATCTCGTTTGATAAAATATTTGATTGCTTTATTTTTTGTACTAAATAGACTGGATAAAGGATCGTATTCCAACTTTTTTAACCAATTATTCATATTATTTTTAAACCTCTATTAATTTAAGAAAGAACCCAATTTAAATTCATTATTTAAAATGAAATTTTGGTTTTATTCGGCGAATTCGTCTAAAATATTATAGAATTCTTCTATAAGTTTATCGATTTTAATCGTTTTTTGTTCCTCAGTTTTCATATTTCTTACTGTTACTTCACTTTTACTCATTTCTTTAGTTCCAACGATTAAAGTAATCAAAACACCTAATTCATTAGCTTTACTAAGTTGATTCTTCAAATTTTTAAACCTAAAATCAATTATACAAGGAATTTCTTCATTACGGATAATTTGACCAATTTTGAAAGCGTATACTGATACCCTTTCATCGATTGATGCGATATAGACAGTATCAGTATAATCTTTTTCTCTAACTTCTTTAGGAATTAAATCATAGGTTTCTAAAAATAAGTTTAGCATTAAAACACCCATCCCAAAACCAGTACCAGATATTTTTTCATCAGAAAATAATGATAGTAAATCATCATATCGCCCCCCACCGAAAATGCTTCTTATATTTTCTTTGCCAGTATCAAAAACTTCATAAACAATTCCAGTATAATAATCTAAACCTCTTACAACGCTGGATGAAAAAGTACAATAATCCGAAATTCCTATTTCTTTTAAATACTCCTCAAACGTGATTAACTCTTTATACCCGTCAGAGTTATAAAATTCTTCAGGTATATTATCAAATTTCTCTAATAAATCATTTACACTATTTGAATCTTTTAGTTTAAATATGCCTTGAATTATTGTCTCATCTTGAAAAGTATCAACCACATATTTTTCATAATCATCCTCATCCATCTTATCAGATTTATCGAGTACCTTATAGAGGATTGGTAATTTTTTATTGTCCATTTTAAGTATGATATTACATACTGAATCTACAAAACGTCGATTATTATATAATATCTGAAATTGCTCAGGGGTCGCACCGAATTCCTTAAAAATATCTACAATAATATTAAAAATCTCAAGATCCGCATATAAACTATTATCACCAAGTATGTCTATGTTAATTTGTTTAAATTCACGTCTTCTTCCTCTTTGGGGTCTTTCATATCTATAGCACGTTGGAACCGAATACCATCTGATAGGCTTTTTTAATTCTTGGCTTTTTTTAGCAACAATCCGAGCTAAGGAGGGAGTGAGTTCAGGAATTAATATCAATTTTTCTCCCCTCTTCTTCTCAACTATAAAAGATTGCTCATTTACTAGCTCATCAGAGGATTTTGCAGCAAAGATTTCAATTGGTTCTAATCGAGGAGTTTCATACTCTTCATAACCATAACGTTCTGCAACATCTCTTATATTATCAATTATCCAATTCAATTGACGTAAATCATCGGGATAAAAATCTTCCATACCCCTTAATGGTTCTTTAGAAAATTTTGGCATATTATCACTTGTAGTTCTGAATCAGTTAGATTATATATAGAATAGTATCAAATATTATTTTCTATTTTATGGATATATTATTTCTCTCTAAAAGTTGTATTCACAATAAATTTAATTAGATTTTTATGTTTTAATAAATCACTACACTAATATTCTTTTTCGAAAGGTTATAAATTTTGGAAGAAATTTGGAAAGATAAGATATCAACGCCTGCTCTTTTAGTTTACTATGATATTATGAAAGAGAATATTGAAAAAATGTCAAAATTTGCTAAAGAAAATAATGTACAATTACGTCCTCATGTTAAAACTCATAAATGCCCAATTATAGGAAAAATGCAATTAAAAGCAGGAGCTAATGGTATTTGTGTTGCAAGAGTAGGTGAAGCTGAGATATTTGCTGAAAACGGTTTTAATGACATATTAATAGCAAATGAAGTCGTCAATTTAACTCAAATTGAAAGATTAGTAGAGCTGAATAAAAAATCATTAGTGAGAGTGTGTGTAGATTCAGAAATGAATGTTTTAGACTTGAATAAAATTGCTTCTAAAAAAGGAGTTAAATTAGAGATTTTAATTGAAGTAGATATAGGATTAGGAAGAAATGGAGTAAAACCTGGAGAACCAGCATTAAAACTTGCTAACTTTATTTTAAAGCAACCGAATTTAAAGTTAGTTGGACTTCAAGGTTATGAGGGTCATTTAACTTCAGTAATTGACCCTGAATTAAGGAAAAAGCAAACAGAAGAATGTCTAAAGTTATTGGTAGATACAAGAGATCTATTGAATAACAATGGATTTAGTATAACTTACTTGACAGCAAGTAATACTGTTACTTACAAATTTTCAGCAAAGTACAAAGGGATAACCGAACTTCAACCTGGCACCTACATTTTCAATGATGAACATTATCATAGGGTATCTCCAGAATTTGATATAGGAGCTACTGTTTTAGGGACAGTCACCAATAATCCTGGAAAAAGATTATACACTGTTGATGTAGGATTAAAAGCTGCCACTAATGACAATGGAAACCCAGTCTTCAAGAACTATCCCAAATGCAAGATTAGAGTAATGACAGAAGAACACTCTATTTTTAGAACAAGTCCTAAAGACAATTTCAAAATAGGACAAAAGGTTGAATTATACCCTTCACATATTTGTACGACCGTAAATCTGTACGATTTCTTTACTATTATAAAAGATAACGAATTATTTGATAAATGGGAAATTTTAGCAAGAGGAAAAAATTATTAATTATTGAGGTGAAAAATTATTTATGGTAGATATCAAAAAAGTTAACCCTGGAACTCCTATTGCTGGTCCTTATAATCCTGGTATAAAAACGGGAAATTTGTTATTTATCTCAGGTCAAGGCCCCGCGCAAGGAGCAACAGATATTAAAGACCAGACCTATACAGCACTAGAAAACATTAAAAAAATTGTTGAAGCTGCTGGAGGAAAAGTTTCTAATATTGTTAATACTACTGTCTTTCTAAGAAACATAAAAGATTTTGGCAAAATGAACAGAATATATGAAGAGTTTTTTAATGATAATGGAGTTACAGAAAATTATCCGGCGAGAGCTACAGTAGAAGTATCAAATTTACCATTGATTTCTATGTTAATAGAAATAAGTGCTATTGCAGTGCTATAATGATCCTTTTTTTTAATTTAACAATAATAATTTATCTAATGGATTTAAAATGGGAATAAAAAAGGATAATTTTATAATCATGAATCCCCAAGATAACTGTGCTACCGCACTTGAGAACATTTCAAAAGATCGGGAAATTAAGATAGACCAGAATCTTATAAAAATGAGTCAAGAAATTCGAATGGGGCATAAATTTGCATTATTAGATATAAATAAGGGTGAATTAATTAAAAAGTATGGAGAAATAATAGGAATTGCTAAGCAAGACATTAAAGCTGGCGATTGGATTCACACCCATAACATAAAAAGTCATTATCTTGAGGAGATTAAAAAATGAGCGAAGAATTTTTAGGTTATGAGAGACCAAAAGGTAAAGTTGGTATTCGAAATAAAATCGCAGTTATCTCTTCAGTAGTTTGTGTTAACCGTGTTGCACAACAAATTGCTAATCAAATTGAAAATGCTGTTGCTATAACTCACCCTCTTGGTTGTGGACAATTTGGACCAGATTTTTCTTACACTCAAAGAACTTTGGTTGGATTAGGCACCAATCCAAATATATATGGCGCTATTGTTGTGGGTTTAGGGTGCGAAAATCTAAGTAGTAAGTTAATTGCTAAAAATGTCAAAAGAGCAAAAAAACCTGTAGATTTTTTCAATTTACAAGATGTCCAGGGTGGTTCAAAAGCTTCTATAGAAAAAGGGGTTAAAATTGGAAAACAGATGGCTGAAGAAGCCAATGAATTAAAGCGAGAACCTTTTGATTTCTCAAATTTGGTATTAGGATTAGAATGTGGAGCTTCAGATTCGATTTCTGGGATTTCAGCAAACCCGGCCGTGGGGCTTGTTTCAGATAAGATTATTGAATTAGGGGGAACTTCAATTTTACCTGAATTTACTGAATGGATCGGAACTGAACACTTGTTAATAAAAAGAGCTGCTGATGAGAATGTTGCTGAGAAAATAAGTTCAACGCTTAATATGTTCTTGGAAAATACGATGAAACTTGGAATAGACTTTACGGGTATACAACCAACACCTGGTAATATAGAAGGTGGATTAACCACAATTGAAGAAAAATCTTTAGGAACTATTGCAAAAGCAGGAAAGGCTCCGATAAACGGAATTTTAGAGTATTCTGAAGCTCCTAAAGGAAAGGGTTTATGGTTAATGATAGAACCTGGTTTGGATGTTGAATCTATGACCGGATTAGCAGCTGCAGGTGCTCAAGTCATAATAATGACCACTGGCCGAGGTAGTCCATGTGGTAATCCAGTAGCACCTGTTATTAAGATCTGTGGTAATCCAAAAACGTGTGATTGGATGGGAAGCAATATTGACGTTGACGCTAGTAAAATAATTACTGAAAATAAAGCAATTAATGATATTGCTAATATATTATGGCAAAAATTAAAGGAAACTTGTAATGGTGAAAAAACCTTTGCAGAAATATTAGGTTTTGAAGATATAGCAATCTGGAGATGTTCAGCTGCCCCATTCCAGATTTTTCATTCCCAATAATTTACTACTATATATAAGAAAAAGAAAATACGAAAAATAAAGAAGATACTAACTAACCAATGATTAAGATTTTTATTTAAAAGGGTTTTTATCCTTTAAAATTTTTTCTTTGTATTCCTTTAATGATGGAGGGCATAAATCTTTCTCAGTTGCTGTTCTTTTTAATTCTCTTATCATTTCTGCTAAATCCACTCCTGTTGGACACCAGTTAGTACAATTTTCACATCCAGTACATAAGAACAAACCATCTGCGACGGCTGCTTCAATACCATTATGAATATAATCACGAACAATATTAATAGCACCAATTCCATATTTAGAAGCATAAATATTTCCAAATGCTCGAGAGGCAGTACATACAAGATCACAGCTTTTACAACCGATACATTTCAACATATCCTTATAAAAAAGGTTTTCTTTTACAGCGTTCGTACGCCAATCATCCACTAGAATTACAACCACTTCCTTAGCTCCGTACATTCCGAATACACGGTGTCCTTGAACGTCTGAAGTATTCGAAGGAGCTGAGATAAAACTAATATAAGCACCATCTACATTTATAATTCTTTCTTGTATTTTTGCACATAGTAAGGCGTCAAAAACAGTTGGAACTATTCTTTGGATTCCCGTTACAACAATATGCTTTTCTGTTGCTCTTGTAATAATACTAATATTTCCTTCATTCTCTACTAAAACAATTGATCCATCTTGGGCTGATATAGCATTTGCAGAAGTCAATGATACTTTTACATCATTAAGTAATTCTTTACGATATGTATTTCTAAAATAATCAACAATTGCTTCAGCTACGGGTTCTACTTCAACACCATACTTTTCTTTTATTTTTATGACAATCTCTTCAGGAGTAAATTGTATTCCAGGACCCAAAGTAAAGCTTGGATAATCATATTCTAATAATTGACAAAAAACATCCCCTAAGTCCGTCTCTTTAATAATTATATTATTTTTTTTAAGGATATCCATTATCCCTGCATCTTTTGCCTCTAAAGACTTAGATTTATATAAAACTTTATGATCCCCTAACTCTTCCATAAAAATTCTTTGAGCTTCTTCATTAGTTTTTGCAAGATACACTTTAAAGTGATTAGTAGTTTCCATTCTTTTAATGCATTTATCTACATAGTCATGTATGTTTTCAACAAAATCTTCCTTCATTTTAATTAAATGTTCTTTATGTTCATCAACAAATTCTCTACTTGTATCTTCATAAAGATATCTTAAATCGTATGATTTATATTTGATAGCACATGCCATTTTCCATATTTCATTAAATTGAGTATAAGCCGAATTTTCATTCTGCAATTCTTCCAACTTGTCTTTAATTTCATTATATAATTGCTTTCCTTTTTCAGACACTTATAGGATCAACCCCTTCTATTAATTTTAAAATAAAATCTTCGAATTTAATTACAGGTGTTTTAATATTATTTTCTTCCTTAATTCTTATAAAAGAAGTATAACAAAATGGACAAGCAGTAAGTAAGGCTTTAGACATTTTCATTTGATCAAAAATTAATTTAGAACTAAAATCGCTATTTTCTTTAAAAATTGAATACACTCCCCCTCCTGCTCCGCAACATAATGAATTTATCCTATTATTCTCCATTTCACCTAAAACAATGTTTCCTTCGATTGAATTAATAATGTTTCGTGGTTCGTCGATAATTGGAATCTTTGCATTTCTCAAATGACAGGCATCATGATAAAATATTTTCAATTTTCTACCTGAATATTTTAAATTCAATTTTTCTAAATTTTCAGGTTTATTGATAAATTGTAATAAATGCATTACTTTAACATTAAAATCTGTTCCTAAATATTCAGAATAATAACGAGTAAGATAATTATAGCACCCAGCACAGATAGTAATTAGTTCTGTTACACCATTATCGTTAAACCAATCATTTACAAAGTTTACATGATCTCTTATTTCCTCATGAGGGACAATCTGATGCGCTAAGGCACCACAACAAGGAGGATTTTTCAATACTTGATATTTATTATCTAAGAGTTTGATTATTTTAATAGCATTTTCACAAGTTTCTCTATATCTACTGCTAGATAAACAGCCTAAAAAAATTAGCTTATTCATGTCTAATATAAAAGTTTAATCTTAAAAAAAGATTTGATACAATCTCTTCTGATATTAATTTCGGAAAGTACAGATTTAATAAGAACTATTATTATTTTTTTTTTGGTAATTAAAAAAGTTAGGAATATAAGGGCTTTTTACTAAAAAGGATATTTAAATGAAAAATGCTAGTTCAGTTAAGCTACTTTAGGTTGATTGATCACTTAATTATCGTTCTAAACTATTTTGCGTTAATTATTGTCTTTTATATGGCAATAATCACAGCGAGAGAAAAGAAAGAATCTAAAACTATATCTGCAAATTCAGGTTTTACGTTATATCTTCTTTCTCTTGGTTTTTATCATTTATTTAATATTTTTTCATTCTTCTATTATGATCTTATT
Organism: Candidatus Hodarchaeota archaeon; assembly: GCA_048887145.1. Lineage (GTDB taxonomy): Archaea > Asgardarchaeota > Lokiarchaeia > Sigyniarchaeales > SOKP01 > SOKP01. The sequence goes on along the minus strand of JBHLKA010000012.1, from coordinate 20,878 downwards.
GATCCGAACCTTTCTAAACTAGCCGCTAGAATGGTATATTTCATTGGAATGGCTATATTTATAATTTTTACAGATGTTGATAATGCATCATATACTAAAAGAGCCCAAAAGAAAAAGTATCTTTATCTACCATCTCTAATTTCTATTTTATTCGTTACTGTATTATTACCATTAACTGTGTTATTTCAAATTAAATTTACTTACATTTTCGTAGGCATAATCATTTTATTTGTTATTGTAGGTATTTCCTTCATGAGTAGATTTAAAACATTAGAATTAGTAAAGAGGTCAAGTTTATTTAAATGGTTCTATGCGGGTTTAGGCTTATCTGGTTTTGCAAATTTTCTTAATATAGACATTATAAGAAATTTACTCGGTGCTAATTTAACTATAATCACTTCACTGTCTATTTTAATCGGCTGCATTATAGTAACAAGGGCATGGTATCGATTGCCTAGTTTATCCGAATTAGATTGGATGATAAAAATGGAGAGATTATTAATAATTCACCTTAAATCCTCTATATTATTATATCAATATGAATTTAAAAAATCAAGTCAACTTGATGTGAGACAAACAATAACAGGTAATCTAGTCGGAGGGGCAATTGGAGGTTTTGATATGATGCTATGTGAAATTTTAGGTAGTAAGGAACACATTAAAGAAATTGATCATAGTGAAAAGAAAATAATTTTTTCATATGGAGCGGCAACAGCATGTATATTAATTACAGACGGTACTTCTAAAGAATTTAAGTATCGCTTAGAAATGTTTCATTTAACTTTTGAAAAAAGATTTAATAAGGAAACATTAAAGAATTGGGATGGAAGTGTCAACCAATTGAAATTGACTAAGATTGATGATTTGATCCAACAATTCTTCACATGAATTAATCTTTTTTTTGCTGTAATTTTTTTAATCATTAATTGCTATTTGAGTAAAACTTATTTTGAAGTAAACTGAAATTTATAACAGTTCGAATACTTTTTAATTTAATAAAATTCTTCGAGAGTTGATACAAAAATTCCAAAATTAGTGGAGAATAAGGAGAAAAAATTTACCTTATTTCTTAATAAAAATAGATGCGGTGGAGATCAGTGCTATAACTGTATTTCAGTTTGCCCTACGGGTATTTTAGAACCAAGTAATGAATTGAATATGAGGGTGGCATATCTCCCGAAAGTAAAGCCAGGAAAAGAAAAATATTGTACTGGATGTAGAAGGTGTGAATTTGCCTGCCCAGAATGGTGTATTTATGTTTTAGAACTGGAACAAGAAAAATCAGCCAACAAAGCTGTAATTTTAGAAGGTGAAGATTATGAGTAATGGAAATGGAAAAAGATTTTTATCACCTGGAAGATATTTAATGATGGGAAATGTTGCAATGGCAGAAGGTGCTATCTCAGCAGGGTTGAGTTATTTTGGAGGCTATCCAATAACCCCAAGTACTGAAGTTATTGAACATCTTGCCAAAAGACTCCCTGAAGTGGGAGGTGTTTGTATGCAAATGGAAGATGAACTTGCGTCAATTAATTCTGTTATTGGTGCATCTCTAGTAGGTGTAAAAGCTATGACAGCTACATCTGGACCCGGTTTGTCATTAATGACAGAAACTATTTCGATGGCAGCAAATCTTGAAATTCCATTCGTTTTTTGTGATGTTCAGCGCTTCGGTCCAGGAAGTGCCGGACCTGTAGCTGCCCCGCATCATAATGATATAGGATTAATACGTTTTTCTGGACATGGGGAGTTTCAAGTTATAGCAATCGCTCCAATGAGTTGCCAAGAACTTTTCGATTTAACTATAACAGCATTCAATTATGCAGAAATTTATCGTTGTCCGGTATTTATTATATCTGATGCATATTTAGGACACCTACATGAAGTAGTTACTATACCATCAAAGGAAGAGATATTGAAAAAAGTTGTTGAAAGAGAGCTACCAGAAGATTTCGTTAAAAAATTCTCTTATCAGGATGATATAACCGGTGAATATATTATTCCAAAACCTCCAGTTATGGGTACAGATTATTGTCCAGGATTATTCCTACATCAAGCACATAATTACGAGGGCTTGCCATCACCAAAATTAATGAAATTTATAGAAGTAATCATGGAAAAAATCAATAGTAAAAAAGATGAGATCTGCATTACTGAAAAGTATAAACTTGAAGATGCTGAGATAGTGATTATTGGTTATGGCTTACCAGTAAGAGCTAGTTATCGTGCTGTCGATCTTGCTCGTGAGGAAGGAATTAACGTAGGAATTCTTAGGCTAGTTACTGTATGGCCATTTCCTGACAATTTAGTAAGAGAGGTTATAAAGAATAAAAAAGCAATTATTGTTCCTGAATTAAATTATACGGGTTTTATTGCTGAACAAGTTGAAAGAGTTTCAAAACTAGGGGCCAATATTATTAAGATACCAAAAGTAGGTGAATTTCATCACCCCGATGATATCCTAAATGTACTTAGAGAGGTGAATAAATAATGACTGATATTGGTAGAATGGTTCCAAATGAGACACCTGAGCATCCTTACATAAAAGTATCTTACACAGGTAACGTATTCGGTAATTTTGCTACAAGATTTTGTTCTGCATGTGGTTATGGTATTGTTGGTCAAATTTTTACGCGGATTTTTGAAGATGAAAAATTAAATCCTCATTTATATCCAACTATTATAGGAATTGGATGCTATAGTCAAATTTTATTAATTGTACATGCAAAATCCCAAAAGGTATTAACGCTTCACGGGCGTTCTCCAGCAATTGCAACTGGAATAAAGATGGCTAATCCTAAAATGAAACCTATTATTTTCTCTGGTGATGGTGATTGTTTAGGAATAGGTGGCAATCATTTTATACATCTTTGTAGGCGAAACCTTGATTGTATTATCTTTATATTTAATAATAGCATTTATGCTATGACTGGAGGACAAGGAGCTCCTACTACCCTTTATGGTGCGCAGAGTACAACAACCCCCTACAAAATGTTTGAAAATAGGAGCGATGGAGTAAAATTAGCATTAGCAGCAGGAGCTACATATGTTGCAAGAACAACAGTAGCACATCCACACACTTATATGAAATATTTCAAAAAAGCTCTTAAGCATAAAGGAACATCGGTAATTGAAGTTATAACTCCATGTGTTACTTATTTCGGAAGGAAAAATCTGGACAGTTTAGGGGCTGAACATCTAGGTCTAAAGGGAGAAAAGATGGATCAAGGATTAAAAATGCTCGATTGGATAAAAAGAAATACTGTTAGGATAAATCAAGCGAAGTTCATGAGTGAAGAAGAACTATTTAATAAGTATGTAATAGGTGAATTTAGACATTATACAGACCAACCTGAATATTCCGATGAGTATGCCAAAATACAAAGGATTGCCATGGAGGAAAAATAGATATAGCTCGTTGTAAGAGACTTATCGCAGGCTATGGGATTTGTAAGTAAAATACTGGTGGGGTGTTTTTATACTTTTCATTTTCTATTATAATGCCTCATAAAAAAATATATAATCAAAAATATCCTAAATGGTATCAAGACAAAAATTTCAAAGAAATTGAAAATGAAAAAATTAACTTTAGTAATATCTATCCTCATAATTACATATTTACCTTTAATTCTTTCAATTTCAGATTATGATCGACCTTATTCCAGTGGTAAGGATCAAGTGTTCTCTAATTTAGAACTCACGGCTACCGATAATTTGAATCTAACAGACACTGAATTACTGTTAGTTATAAATGGGATTCTTAGAAATAATGGAGATATGATTCAAGTTGAAATTGATGATGTTATAAATGTTACTGTATTTTTCAGAGATAATGAAACAAAGACTCATATCCCTAATGCAACAGTACAACTAGTTGGCTGGACTAATTTAAGTGAAACTAATAATCAATATTACAACATTACAATTAATGGAAATGATCTAGAACAAGGTATTAATATTTTAACCATATTTGCTGAAAAAGAAAATTATCAGCCTCAAAGCATTCAATTTTTTGTTGAAGTAGTTGAAAAAGACACAGAATTACTATTATTTTTAGATGGTGTTCCGAAAAATGATAGTGATCAAATTCAAATCGAAGTTAATGAATTCATCAATGTTACGGTATATTATAGAGATAATGTAACTAAGCAATTTCTTAGTGGAGCTACGGTGACCCTATTAGGAATAGATAATTTAACTGAAACAAGTAGTCATTATAATATAACCTTAGATACGAATGATTTAGAGCAAGGAATTAATATTTTAACCATATTTGCGCAGTTGGATAATTATCAACCTCAGAGTATTCAATTTTTTGTTGAAGTAGTTGAAAGAGAATCACAATTAGAATTATTTTTAGATGGTGTTAATATGACTCTTGATCCTGCTATTGAAGTAACCATAGGCACCATTCTAAATATCACAGTACGATTTACTGATAATCAAACTGGACTTCATATTACCGGTGCATTAGTCCAATTAATAGGAGAGGGTGATACATTAAATTTTACGGAAAATCTAAATCAATATAGTCTTTATCTCAATATAACCGAATTAAAGATTGGAGTGAGTCTTTTTACGATTGTGGCTCAAGCAAGCAATTTCCAGATAAGAACCATAGATTTAAGGATTACAGTTAATAGAATAACTGGAACAATTAACAGAGAAGATGGAGGTGCTCAAATAGAAGCTTATGCTGGGGAAGATGTGTTATTAAAAATTATTTTAAAAGATCCTCAAAACAACACTATCAAAAATGCTACAGTGACATATACTTGGGCTTATGGAACGGGCCAACTTTTCGATCCTGAAAATGATGGCATTTACGAGGTAGACTTAGTAAATGTACCTTCAGGAACTTATATCATAAGAATTTATGCGTTTGCGGGAGATAATTACGATTTTGAAAGCTATGAGATAATGTTAATTGTAATTACCCCATTCACACTTTCTTCTAATGCAGATACTCCAGATACTGACGGTTCATTTACCCTTACGTGGACTAGTTCCACTGGAGCAGATAATTACTCGGTGTATCGTTATTTTAGCTACATCACAGAGATTAATGGGAGTTTAACCCCTCTAGCGGAAGAGATTACCGATTTGAGCTTAGGTTTAAGCGGGTATTCAGACGGAACCTATTATTTCATTGTAGTCGCCTATAATATGCATGGAGAGAACCTATCGAATTGCGTTAAAATTGATGTAGTAATTACAAAGTCTTTAACTATCATTAGCCCCTACGCTTCCAGCTCCTGGGAGGAGATTCTATATATATATTGGAGTTCAACGGGGAATATATCGAATGTGAGAATTGAACTCTATAATAATGATATATTCGTCATGGAAATTGTTTCAAGCACTCCTAATGATGGCGATTTTTCCTGGTTCATATCGTCAGAACTCGTGGATTCTAAAAATTATCGAATAAAGATTATATATTTGTTGGATTCTTCTATTTTTGACTATAGCGATTATTTTGAGATAAAAAACTCAACATCGCCTCCCAAAGGGATTCCTGGCTACCATTTAACCTTGCTATTAGGAATAATTAGTATAATTGGAGTTTATCTCACGAGAAAGAAATTGCTCGCGAAATCAAGATAAAAAACTAATGTTTTGACTTTTTGAATTTAATTTTAAAAATCAAATATTGACTATCAAATTATCTAAAACTTTAATTTTTATTTATGAATTAACTCAAACATATATTATAAAAAAAAATTCTTGTGGTTTAATGACTAGGTATGAAGTAAGAATAGCCGGATATGGCGGGCAAGGAGTGATTACTCTATCAAAGATGATCATAACTGCTAGTTCACTTTATGAAGGCCTTGCAGGGACTCAAACGGAAGCGTATTCATCTTAAGAGAAGCTCTCTCTAAGAATCTAAAGCTGCCGCTAGGGGAGGAAAATGTTGGGCGGAAGTTGTTGTCGACTTAGATAAAGATGTAGACATTATTGATTATCCAAAGGCTCTAGAACCTTATGACTTTTTAATAATTCTCTCTGAAGAAGCCGCCGGGGATGTTAAACCAAATATGATAAAAAATGAATCGAGTACTGGTTTTTTAATTTGGGATAACTCCACTATTAAGAAATTTAGAGCTGTTAAGAAAGTTGAAAAATCTCTAGGTGTCCCAATTCAAAAAATGGCTGTTGAAAAATTTGGAAATATTGTATTTGGTAATTCTATTTTATTAGGTTTGTTTACCATTCTTTCGGGCATATTCTCTGAAGAATCTGCTCTTGAAACAGTTAAAAAGTTCGTACCAAGTTCTACTTTGGAAAAAAATTTAGAAGCATTTGAATTGGGTAAGCAAGAAGCTATGGAATTTCTTAAACAAATGAAAGAGGATACTAACTAAAATGTATATTGAAAAGATTAAAAAAGGTTGGATTGAATTAGAAAATGAGATCATTAAAACAAACAAGTGTGTATATTGTGGAGCTTGTGCTGCTTTTTGTGCAAATATTAAATTTAATAGAGAGATGGAAATACCTATAGAAGATGGTTCATGCAAAGATATTAATACATGTAGAGAGGGTTATGGATTATGTTATAACTTATGCCCTAGGACTGAAATTGATAGAATTTCATTAGCTTTATTGGATAAATGGGTATTTGGAAAAAAGCATGACAAAATATTGGGGCATTATATTGGTATTTATTCAGTAAAATTAACAGATAAGGCGAGAGAAGTAATTCCTAATCATGCTGGGCCTTTAACTGGTTTATTGTGGGTCGCAATGAAAAATAATTTGATTGATGCTTCCATTATTACTGATAAAGATGAAAATTTCATTCCATTTCCTGTGATTGCTAAAAATGAACAAGGATTATTTAGAGGTGCGGGTTATAAGCCAAGTCAAAGTCCAACGATATCGCTTGTGGGAGAGGCCATTAATAAAGGGTTTAATGATATTGCTGTGGTTGGAACGCCTTGCCAAATTCAAGCGTTAAGAAAATTACAAAATCATCCTATTTTTGATTTTGAAGCGTATGATTTAGTTTCTTTAGCAGTTGGTACATTTTGTTTCGGCACATTTCATAATCAACCATTGAGTGAGTTATTAATGGAATTAGATATTAAACCAAATCAGATTGAAATGATTGATTCTCATCACCATAATTTTAAAATGAAAATTAAAACAAACTCAACAACTAAAGAAATAGCTTTTAATTATCTTTATGAAAAAGCCATTAGAAACGCATGTTTTACGTGTTCTGACTATACCGCATCGTTTGCCGATATTTCAGTAGGAAGAGTTGGTAGTGAACAAGGATGGGATACCGTGATAATTAGAACAAAACGGGGTAAGCAAGTTTTTGATTTAGCTGTAGATCAAGGTTTCATTGAGATAAAACCACTTGGAAAAGATGATGAAGAATTGGTATTAGATATTACAAGAAATAAGGTAGAGATTGTAGGAATTGATTCTATTATTGAACATTCTCCAGATATTAAGAGTTTTATAATTAGAAATCAAAAAATTGCCAAGGCATATCGTCCAGGAATGTTTGTAATGCTATGGATTCCTAATATTGATTTTTTTCCAATGTCTATCTCAAATGTTAATGGAAATATGCTTGAAATTACTGTTCAAAAGATTGGTGAAGGTACGACGAAATTATTTGAATTACAAAAAGGAGATCAAATAGGAATTCGAGGACCGTATGGTAATACTTTTAATTATGAGGATGTAAATAATATCTTAATAGTGGGTGGAGGAATGGGTATAGCTGCTTTAACATCTTTGATAGAACCACTTAAGAAGAATAAGAAAAATGTTTTTGTTTCTATTGGTGCGAAAGATGAAGCATCGTTAATATTTTCTGAAAGATTAATTGATCTAATTCCCAATACGATGTGTGCTACTGAGGATGGTTCTGTTGGAAAGAAATGTTTAGTAACTGATACTATTGAAGATATTATAAAAAAAGAAAAAATAGACCTCATAATTACATGTGGACCAGAAATTATGATGAAACGTATTTTAGAAATCGCTGAGCATCATAAAATAGAGATACAAGCTAGTTTGGAAAGGAAAATGAAATGTGGGATCGGATTATGCGGTTCTTGTTGTATTGGTGAGAGTAATGACGTTACTGTATGTAAGGAAGGACCTGTCTTTAATTCTACTCAATTGAAGAAATTTCCTCAGTTTGGTAGCTATATAAAATAGTTTTTCTACTTTTTTTCTAGTTTTTCTTGCTATATAAAATTCTTATACTATATACTAAATCTTGAAAAAAAAAGATCTATTAATTTCATTTAATGATAGATTCAAACTCAATTAAGAAAATAGTATTAGGATTTGGAGCAGATTTATGTGGCTTTGCTCCAATTGAAAGATTTAAAGAAGCACCTCAAGGTTTTCATCCATGTGACATCTATAAACCTTGTAAGGCAGTCATAGTATTTGCTATAAAAATGCCAATAACATCCCTTTTCGCCTCAAGTTGTATCCCTTATACTCATATTCAGAATTTAGTAATACAGGAAGTTGACAAGTTAACATTAAAACTTACACGACGCATTGAAAGGATGGGAATTGGATGTGTTCCCATTCCTTCTGATGATCCTTATGAGTACTGGGAGCCAGAAAGATCATATGGTAGTGCCATACTATCATTAAGGCATGCCGCTTATCTTGCTGGCTTAGGAACATTAGGAAAAAACACACTCCTACTTAATGATCAATATGGTAATATGGTTCAGTTAGGAGCAATCTTAGTAAACGTTAATTTAAATGGAGACCCAATGGCAAACTATAATCTATGTGATGATAATTGTCATATTTGTCTGGAAAATTGTCCAAAAAAAGCCTTAAACGGTATTACAGTTGATCAGAAATTGTGTAGAGAATTATCAACATTTAAGACAGAGAAAGGATATATACTTAAAAAATGTAATTTATGCCGTAAACTATGCCCAAGTGCCTTTGGAATAAAAAAAACTATATAAAAAATGTGAATTATGATCAATATAAAATATGTGAATTATGAATAAAATAATAGCATATTGCGGTTTAAATTGTTCAGATTGCCCAGCATATATAGCAACTCAAAACAATGATACAATTAAATTAAAAGAAATTGCTAAAAAGTGGTCCAATGAGAAGATGCAGTTTAATGCTAATGATATCTTGTGTGATGGATGCCACTCTGATGATAGGATTTTTCAATGGTGTAAAGAATGTGATATTAAAAGCTGTGCTCGCGAAAAAGGATTAAAGAGTTGCGCTTATTGTGGCGATTATCCATGTGAGCTCTTAAATAATGCATTTGGAAAGAATATTGACTCTTCAGCTAAACAAAATTTAGATGACATAAGGAAAAATATTGAGTTTCAATCATAAATTGTGTTCAATAATAATAATTCCTAAATTTTTTATTTCTTTTTTCTAAATGACGTGAAAAATTTTAATTTAAAGAAAGGGATAATTTGTGGATTAATAGCGGTGTTTTTAATAGGAATGCAGCCTGTTATAGCAAACTCAAGACCCTCAATCATAGATCCATACATATTTGCAGCAATTACTGCCTTAATTGAAGCTTTAATTTTTTTTCCAATCTTCATGTTGGAGATACGAAGATTAAACAATAATAGTAAAAATAATCCATCAGAAGAGAATAGAATTAATTCTCTATTATATGGATGGAAAAAAAAGAAAAATATTAAATTACTAATTGTAATTGCATTAATTTTTAGCATTGTTCCAATTTTATTATACATCGGTTATGAGCTCGCAGGAGAAATTAATAGTTCACTAGCCCTGAAAAGTGAAATAATATTTGCTCTTTTATTTGGATATTTAATTTTAAAGGAGGAAAGAATTTCCAAAATTCAAATATTATTTTGTTTTTTATTGTTTGTTGGTTTATTTATTGCAATTACTGAGGGTTCATTTAATCTGCTTGAATTTAATATCGGTGTTGTTATATTATTAATTAGTGTAGCCTTATTCACATTTGTACATGCATTCACTAAATCTGCTTTTGATCGCAATGAATTATTTCCTACTCAAGTCATATTTATCCGCAATTTATGTAGTGGAATAATCTTAACGCTAGTATATTTAGTTGTTTTTCCTAAAGAAAATTTCTTATTGTTGTTAGATCTTGATAATTTCATATTTTTCATGTTAATGGGTTTAGATTATGGATTTTCCTTATTTTTTTGGTATAAAACAATTTCATATATTCAAATTGGAAAGGCAGGAATAATTAATTCCTTAACTCCCATTGTTACTGCATTTTTTTCTTTTATTTTTCTTGGGGGAATTTTTACAATTTTTCATTTAATTGGAACAATGATTATAATTTTATCCATTTTTATGATTATCAGAGAAAAAGGTAAATAATTTTATCCAAAACTAAAATTGTTTAAATATCGTTACTATTTCATTTTAATATCTTGAAGAAACCAAATTATTTTAAAGGTATTTTGTTTGGAATAGGCTCTACAATTTTAATTGGCATTCAACCAATTATAGTTAAGTTACTCCCACCCGAAATAGATGCATATTTATTTGCTACTATGACAGTCTTTTATGAAACTATTATCTTTTTACCATTATTCTTTTTAGAAAGAAGAGGTCTTAATTTAAACTCAAAGCAAGACCTTTCAAAACTAGTTGAACTTAATATTTTAAAAAAAGGATGGAAAAATAATAAATATTTTTTGATATATATTGGAATTAATTTTGCCATTGCTCAAATATTATTGTATTTAGCGTACCAAATTTCTGGACCGATAAATGCTTCGTTAGCACAAAAAACAACTATTATTTTTGGTTTATTATTTGGTTTTTTAATTAATCATGAAAAAATATCTCTTACGCAAGTTATTTTCTCTATTATCCTATTATTTGGATTAACTTTAACTGTTACCCAAGGAAATTTTAATATTATTGAATTTAATATTGGTGTTTTAATAATGCTTTTGACAGCTGCAATATGGATGCTTGCTCATACATTTACAAAGCCAATCTTGGAGAGAAAAGAGCTTACTTCAATTCAATTAGTTTTTATAAGAAATCTTTTAAGTTTTGTTGTTTTAATCTCAACCTATTTCATTTTTTTCCCTATTCAAAATATAAGATTGATTTTTGATCCAATATATCAATTTTATTTTATTAGTATGGGTTTTGCTTATGGGTTTGACTTATTTTTCTGGTATAAAGCGATATCTTACATTAATGTCTCAACTGCAACGATAATTATCTCCCCTTCACCGATTATTACAGCACTATTTGCTATTTTACTTTTAGGTGAAAAATTTACTATTTTTCATCTTTTGGGTACTTTAATTATTATTATTTCAATTATAGTTATAGTGAAAGAAAAAGGGAAATGATATATTTCAATAAATTGTAATTTCTAAATATTTTTAATATTTAATGAACTTAGGTAAATGTCTTGAGTAATAATATAAAAAAAGGAATTATATTTGGAATTTTGGGTAACATTTTCGTAGGGCTTCAGCCAATAGTAGCAAATTCACGGCCGGATTCTATTGATGCCTACATATTTGCTGCGATGACATGTTTAGTAGAAGCAGTGATATTTATCCCTTTGATGTTAATAGAAATCAAACTTAATAGGTTAAAAGCAAGGAAAAACAACCTAAAAGCTAGTAATCATAATTCTATTTTAAAGAATTGGAAGAAAAATCTAAGAGTTTTTCTGTTTATAGGATTACTATTCGGTCTTAACCAGTTTTTATTTTTTATTGGATATAAATTAGCAGAGGAAATAAATGGAGCATTAACACAAAAAACAACTGTATTTTTTGGATTGATTTTTGGATATTTAATACTAAAAGAGAAAATAACTAAAATCCAAATTTTATATTCTATTATCCTTTTTTTCGGTTTAGTAATTGCTATCACCCAATTTCCTTTTAATTTTGAAACTGTCAACAGTGATATTATTTTAGGGGTTTTAACATTATTATTTGTTGCATGTCTATGGATGTTAGGTCATACTATAACAAAACCAATCTTTTCTAGAAATGAAGCAACACCTACGCAAATGGTATTCATAAGAAATATTCTTAGTGGTTCCATATTATTTTCAACTTATTTTATATTTTTTCCTTTACAAAATTTAACAATTTTCTTAGATCCAATTAATTATCTCTACTTTTTTGCAATGGGGGGAGTTTATAGCCTGGGATTATTCTGTTGGTACAAAACTCTTTCATATTTGGATCTATCAAAAGCTACAATATTGCTTTCGCCAACTCCAATAGTTACAGCAATATTCGCAACCTTTATTCGTAACGCAATTTTTACTATTTTTCATTTTATTGGCACAATAATAATTATAATATCGATTATTCTAATTATGAGATTAAAAAGAAACTAATATTATTGTTGAAATAATATATTTAAAAAAAAGTTGAATTAATTGTGAAATATACTTCAATATTTGATGTGATAGGTCATATAATGGTTGGTCCAAGTTCAAGCCATACAGCAGGAGCGTGTCAAATTGCATATGTTTCGCAACTATTATATGGAAAAAAACCTAAGAAGGTAAAGATAGGGCTTCATGGTTCATTTGCTGAGACTTATCGCGGTCATGGAACCGATATCGCAATATTAGGGGGATTATTGGGACTTAAGCCAGAAGATGAGAGAATAAAAAACGCAATTGATATTGCTAAAAAAAAGGGACTTAAATATTCATTTGAAATTGTGGATTTAGGAGCAGAATATCACCCAAATTCAGTTTGCATAGAAATGAGTGATGGGTTAGATAAAATGACGGTTATTGGCTCTTCGATAGGAGGAGGTAATATAATAATTAAAGAAGTAAATGGATTAGAAGGAGGCTTTGGGGGGGAACCTAATACTTTAGTAATTTTAAACCATGATAAAATAGGGGCGCTTGTTAATATTGCTAACACACTTCAAAGATTCAAATTAAATGTTGGATCTATGAAAATATCTAGAGATCTAAAAAAGAAAGTAGCTTTAACTTGGCTCGAAGCAGATTCTGTCATTCCAGAAGATGTAATTAACGCTTTAAAAGAACATAAAGAAATAATTTGGGTGAGAATTATTAATGTTTGAGTCAATTTCACAATTACTTGATGATTCTGAAATTAAGGGTATTCCACTTCACGATTTAATTATAGAAGATGAATCTGAATATCAAAATACACCTAAACATATTATTAATGAACGTCTCCATAGATCATTAACTATTATGAGGCAGTCTCTAGATAAAGCACTTACAACTGATATTGAATTGCCCATTAAGGAAGCAAGTCATCAAGCAAAAAGAATGCTTTCGTCACCAATATTTTTTGGAAACCATATGAAAGAGGCTATTGGTTGGGCCATGGCTATTAGTGAATATAATAGCGGAATGGGCCTAATTGTCGCAGCACCTACCGCAGGGGCTTCAGGAGTTCTGCCAGCTGTCCTTTTTAAAGCTAAAGAGATTTTAGAAAAATCTGATGAGGATATAGTTAACGCATTAATTGTTGCAGCTGCGATTGGTGCTATCATTGGAAATCGTGCTATGTTATCTGGAAGTGAAGGTGGATGTCAAGCGGAAGTGGGAGTGGCATCTGCAATGGCAACCGCAGCTATAACATATATGGCGGGAGGTTCACCAGATCAAATAAGTAATGCGATTGCATTAAATTTAAAGAATATATTGGGACTTGTATGCGATCCAGTTGCAGGATTAGTTATATCACCTTGTATTAAACGAAATGCACTCGGAGTTGTTAATGCCTTTTTGGCTGCTGAAATGGCATTATCAGATGTCACATCGATTATACCTGCGGATGAGATAGTCGATGCCATGATGAAAGTAGGCCGAAAACTTCCATATGAATTAAAGGAAACAGGATTAGGAGGAATCGCAGCAACAAAAACGGGAAAAAGAATAAGGAAAAGTATTTTTTCCGATTCCCTAAGATAAAATTTAATATATTCAAGATAAGATTCTATTTATACTCATTAGACAATTAATAATAAAATATTTAGATATATATACCATTCTTATTAATATTTAAATCTAAATTCTAATTTTTCTCGATTTTAATGATAATTCGAAATGTTTAAATATTTCAGTATATATCTCAATATAAAAATACATATTTCAATATATTACAATATAAAAAAGTTATAAAAAGTAAGTAAAATGAGTGTTAAATATGTCAAATGACGTTATAATAAAAGTAGAAAATTTAAAAAAATACTTTGGTGAAGTTAAAGCCGTAGATGATATTTCTTTTGATGTACATTCTGGCGAGGTTTTCGGCTTATTAGGTCCCAATGGTGCTGGAAAAACCACAACTATTAAATTACTCTTAGGTTTATTAGAACCTTTAGAAGGAGATATGAGTATTTTTGGGCTAAATCCTGAACGGGATGAGGTGCAAATTAAACGTCGAGTAGGTTATGTTTCAGAAGAACCATTAATTTTTAAATCACTTACTCCTAAAGATCTATTTAGTTTTATTGCTTCAATTAGAGGATTAGATGGAAATGAAGTTTCAGAAAAAGCAAAAGAATATTTGGAGAGTTTAGAAGCTGATGAATATTATGAGCAGTTAATTGCTACATTATCGCATGGGAATAAACAAAAGATTCAAATCATAGCAGCAATCCTTCACGAACCCGATTTACTCATATTAGATGAGCCTATTGCAGGATTGGATGCAAAATCTGTGAAAGTTGTCAAAGAAATACTTGATTTGCATACAAAACAGGGTGGAGCGGTTCTATTTTCCACTCATATAATGGAAATTGCTCAAGAACTCTGTGATAGAATAGGTATTATAAATAAAGGTAAAATGGTTGGTATTGGCACTATTGAAGAATTACGTCAACAATCCAACAAATTAGGTGCGAGTTTAGAAGATGTATTTCTTAGATTGACAGAGCAAGACGCCTCGGTAGATGAAATTGTTGCCAGATTAAGAGCATCTTATAAAAGGAAATTCAAAGGTGAAACGAGTTAAGATGGAAGAAGATATTAAGTATAAGTTTTATTCTTTAGCAAAATACCCTAATTTAGAAATTTTAATGGATTCCCAATTAGCTTCAGCAGGAGCTAATCAAGCAAAGTTATTAGAAAGATATAAGAAAAATAAGAAAGCTATCAAACGCCAACTTATCGCGCTTAAAGTGGTTTATGGTTTCATTTTTGTATTTATTCCTTTTTTTTCTGTATGGGGTTATTTAGAGATTGTCAGAGGTTATTCGTCATCTCCGTTTATTGAAGAGTTTATTGAAACATTATTATTAACTAATAGTTTTGTTTTTGGAATATTTTTTCTGATGTCTGTTTTGTATGTTCTTCTTATGGGGTTATTTAGTACCAGTGCATTTATGTCTGGTAATGCATTTAAATGGTTACACACTCTTCCTCTTTCTAAAAAAGATCTCAAAAAACTTGGTTATGTAACCATTTTTCGTAATCTTGATATAGCTCTTATAGCTTTAATTTTAGGATTTCCAATAGGCCTATTAATCATGACGCAAAATTTTTGGCTTTTCCTTATTTCTTTAATTTCATCTGCATTAAATGCTGTTTTTGCATTTAGTATTCTCGTTATTCTATCAGAAAAAATGGCTAAGATATTTTCAGAATCTAGTGGTAGTTCAAAGAAGGCTAACTTTTTAAGAATACTTACGATGGGAGGATTTTTTTTAGTAGCGTTTGGAACTTCTTTCCTACTTTCTTGGTCATTGAATCTTATTGAAGATTTTTTCATAATATTCCCCACCAATGAATCTGCTAGTTTATTAAATCGCATTTTAAGCTATATTCCTTTCCCTTTTGGAATGACTTATTTAATAGCCTTTGTAGCAAATCCAGGACTTATACCAGTAGACTTGATTCTTACTTCAATGGTTGGTTTTGTTTTATTTATAGGATTAACCTTCTTATTATATAAAGTTGCCATACAGCAAGTTAAAAGTGTAACCGCAACTGAAATTGAGCTTACTGAGAAACGAAAGAAGAAAGTTATTAGAGAAAAAGAAGTAGCAGTAGAAATTAAGACTATTTCAACAGTAAAATCATTTATCCGAAAAGATTTAATATCAACAACTAGAGATTATCAAAGTTTTATTTTTCTAATAATGCCTATAATATACCCAATTATTCTAATTCTAAGCATGACACCTGTTATTGCTAATGAAATAGTTACCCTTGATAGCATAATTATTTTATGGTCAGTAGTAATTGGGGTGAATCAATTTATACCATTTATGCTTGTAGCTGGGTTTTTAAATATGGAAGAATCAGGAGCATCTATTCTGGCATCATTACCATTACTTGCTCGGAAACAAGCAAAAGCTAAGGTATATTTGATGCTAACGATTCAAGCTATAGGTCTTGGATTGATGGGGTTTATATTAATGATTATGACGCAATCATTAATATTATTGACACTTTTTCTTCTTACAATTCCGATTGCCTGGATATTTCTTCTCTTTACATTTGAACTGAAGGTTCGCTTTTTTGGAAAAATGAAATACAAATACGTTGTTGAAGAAGTAAACAAACAACGAAAGGTGTTAAAATGGTTAATATTGATTGGTTCAGAACTGTTAATTTATTTCACAGTTATAATCATTGAATTTACATTGTTAGGTTTTTATGGAATTTTAGGGATTATCATTGGTTTGGTTGTTATTGGAATAATTGGAATTAGTTCCTTGTTATATGTTTTTACACGGATGTTTCCTAAGGAGAAAGAAATGGCTACTTATTATACAGGTGGATTATTAAGAAGGAATGTTCTAGCAGGGGCTATTATCGTTATACTACTCTATATTATTTTTATGAATTTAGTAGGCTTTGTTGAGTGGCCATTATTACCGTTTCTATACCAAATTCCCAGTGAATATTCTGTCTTAATAGAGGTAATCTTAATATTCCTTACACTTTCGCTTTTATTTTTTTATATCATTCCTTTTGGAATGAAATTGCCAGATGGCAAGACTTCTATGAAACAATATTCATATTCTATTGGATTTACGAAGACTAAACCAATTGCACGAAATATTTTGCTTGGTATTTCATCATTTATTCTATATGCCGTGTCTGGAATGCTTTTTGCTGAATTATTTGGTACATACATTTTTAATATTGAGATTTTATTTGGTTTTCCTAACTGGATCTTGTTATACTATATGCTTTATCCAGCTATTTGGGAAGAGATTACCTTTAGAGGAGTAGTCTTAAAACTACAGTTGAAAAAGTATTCAAGAATGACCTCCATTACAACTAATGGGATACTCTTTGGTCTTTCTCATTTTGTCGGCTTATTGGCAGGTCAAAGTCTCGAAGGCACATTAAGCCAAGTATTTTTTGCAAGTTGTTTGGGAATTGCTATCTCTTACGTATTCGTCAAAACAGGTAGCTTATTACCTTGTATAATAATTCATTACTTAGTCAATACATTTGGACTGTTATTCGTTAATGCTTTATTTTCAAATGCAGTGAATTCCTATTTCTATCTCATATATGGAACAAGCTTAATACCGATGATATTAATTCTATTACTTACAAAATTTATAGTAAGAAATCGAAGCCCATAAATAATATTCTAATATTTTTTTCTTACTTTTTTATATTACTTTTTTGATTCATTAATTAAAAAAGCAATACATATGTGTAATGCATTTTCTAAGGTTCCTTTTTTAATTTTATCAGGTGTATCAGTGTCTTGATGATAATAACTTGATCTAGTCTTCCAATCAGCTGAATTTATAAATCCTGCTTTTATTCTTGCCTTTGAAAATGCTGCAGCATCAGAACCACCGGATAATCTACCCAAAGTTTTTTCCAATTTTCCAGAACCTAATGTTTTTGCTTCTATTCCAACGAATTTTGCTGCTTTTAATAGTTTTATCACCATCTCTTCTGAATGTCTTGTTCTAGTAGTTGGTTCATAATCGATAATATGAAATCCATCAGGGGTCTCTAATCCATCCATATTTACAACCATAGCATTACAATCGATTAATTCGTCTAAATGCGAAGATATATATCTATATGCTCCTCTCAAACCAGCCTCTTCACAACCAAACGCTATTAACCTAATTTCTGTATTATTCGGAATAACATTTTTATTATTTTTGAGATAGCGCCCAAGGCCAATAAGAACAGAACAACTACTTAAATTATCGACAGCACCAGGTACCACATTACCTTTTTCTCCAGAAGGTACAAAGAAAAAAAGGCCAATAATAGAGGGACTCCCGATTATTAGCAACCATATAGAGGTATTGAAAAAGACTGGCTTTAGTGTAATAAATCCAATCACCATGAACATCAGATTTAAAAATGCAATAATAAACCAAATTAGAATTAATAAAATCCCTCCGAAAGCTAAAATTAAAAAACCCCATTTTAGTAGCTTCAATAGAGTAAATTGGATTGCGGAGTCTATATGAGCTGAAAAAATTATGATATTTTTTGGCTCTCCATGTATTATCTTTCCAATTACATTTTGAGACGCTTTCTTGCGAAATAAAGGGTCAATAAACTCTCGATAGTTAAAAAATTCCTCCCACATTATTATTATTGAAAGAAAGACTAAAAAGAAAGAAATAATGGATATAATCGCTAACCAAAAAGGATTTGAAACTAATTGCATAATAAGATAAAGGCCAATTGATATCACAATACAAACCAAAATTAATCTTATCCATCCAAGGAATGCTTTAGGATGGCATGTAAAATGCTCTAAAAAAACAGTATCACATATTGTTTCCATTTCATTTTTAATTATTTCAGCTGCTTTAGCTTCTGTTGGACTACAAGGCATTCTAGGACCACATTCATTTATGATCCTGTTTATAAAATTATACATATAATCAGAATCTTCTTTTGAGGTCTCTATTTTCATAAAATTACCTATCTTTATTAAAAAAAATAAATATGTCAAAAAAATATTAAATCTCAATAAATATAAAATTAAATATTAGAGGAAGATTTCCATGAATATTTTTAGATTAGAGCAATATGTTTGTGAAATATGTGGTTATAATATGATTGGTTATCTTCCTGATAATTGCCCTTTCTGTGGGTCACCAAAGAAAAAATTTATAACAGCCGAATTTTGTTCAAAAAAATATAGTATTAAAAAGGAAAAAGTCACTAATAGAGTTTTTAGTTTAAGAAGTTCACCAAAATTGGGTTTAGAGCATCTCGCATATTGTATAGTTTCTGATAATCAGAAAATTTGGATTGATTGTCCTTCAACTTTTCAAGCTAGTTTAGATAGAATGGATAAGATATTATTTACTCATCACCATTTTCTGGGAGCTTCAAATCTCTATAGAAGCTACTATACTGCTTTCATTTGGATCCATCAATATGATACTCAAAACAATCTTGCTCAAAATCACTCTTTTGATAAATTATTTTTAAAAGATTTTGAATTAGGTGGAATTGAAGCGTTCCATATTAATGGACATACACAAGGTTTTACATTTTATATATTTGAGAACGTTTTATTCGTATGCGATTATGTATTCCTCATTAAAGAAAGTATGCGCCTTAATCCTTATGGTCCAAATAAAGAAACTTTTCATGGAGCTCTTAAAATTAAAGATATAATTAAAAATAAGGATCTCAGAAAGGTTTGTGGATATAATTATATAGATGATTATTCAGATTGGAAAAAAAAATTTGAAGAATTATTGGCAAGAACTAACTTTTAATTTAAAAAGAATTTTAATTAGACAAAAGATTAAATTAGGTTTTAACCATTAATATTTAGTATTAAAGATTTAAATAAGAATATTACAACATGAGCTATAAGGAAATTGAAGTTACGTGTCCAGCATGTTCCAAAGTAAAAGTAATTAAAGTTCCTATTAGAATTTTTACTCAAAAGAAATTTGGAACAATTAAAATACAAGTTCCTCAAGGTGGAGTCTGTAAAGAACATCAATTCATTGTATTTGTTGATACCAAGGGTGTTATCAGAGGTTATGACCAAATTGATTTATTTATGAAAACAGTTGCAGAAAAGGAAGGTGAAACCAGGAGATTCAGCATAAAACATTTTATAGAGGTGTATGGTCTATATGGAGTATTTTGCTTGATTCATGCTAAAGTATTTAATTATCCTGCATATATTATAAGAGATAAGGAATCTGAAGATTTATCGCATGTTATTAATAAAATCGGTGATATATTACTTCCAGAAGCCTATCAGGGTACCTCTAATGTTAGTTTTATTGATGAAACTGATTATGATAAAATAAAATTAAATGAAAAAAATGCTTTCCTTAT
Organism: Candidatus Hodarchaeota archaeon; assembly: GCA_048887145.1. Taxonomy (GTDB): domain Archaea; phylum Asgardarchaeota; class Lokiarchaeia; order Sigyniarchaeales; family SOKP01; genus SOKP01. The sequence continues at coordinate 588 of JBHLKA010000012.1, read as the reverse complement.
GGATACTCATCAACATATTTTACAAACACCATGGGAGGAAAAGCTAAAATTTGAAGAAAAAATTTTCAAAAAAGCATTAGATATTCTTGATGAAGAAGATCAAGTGATTCTAATTCAGCAAAGTATTTCGAACTTGGTAAGAGAAGCTGAATATGTTAAAACGGTTTTAGAAAAGGTAAAAGAAATCTATGAAGAGGATCTAATAAACCGAATAGCACAAGAACTAATGCTTCCTAAACCTAGCTTTTATCGAATAAGTATAATTAAGGATTTTATTAAACAAAGATATTCTCCCAAATTAGCAGCAAAAATAAAAAGTAAAGTAGATGAATTTTTAAATCTTCTTTAAGCTGTCTTTTTATAAACCCTTTTACTAGAAAAATCTTAATACCTTCATAGGTTTAAATTATTGATCAATTTTTTTTATACTGAATTTTGTATGGAAAAAATAATATGCAATAGTGAATTTATTTATAAAAATAATTCAAAAATGCAATCGAAAGAATAAAAGGTGATTTAAAATGGTTTTAGTAGGCGATTGGGGCTTTCAAAACCGCTTTAATAGAATTATTAAGCCTAAATCTGGAC
>JBHLKA010000011.1:0-40161 GCA_048887145.1 Candidatus Hodarchaeota archaeon | reverse complement strand
GGGGTTGAATTTTTCCTTAAGGAGACAGAACTTGATGGTCAGCATTGCACATTGCAGTTATGGGATTTTGGTGGCCAGGAGCGTTTTCGATTTTTATTAGAGAGCTATGTGTTAGGAGCAAAAGGAGCGCTTCTTATGTTTGATCTAACACGCCCCATAACATTAGAGAATTTGGAACAATGGGTCAATATATGCCGAAAGAATAATCCTAGTCTCCCTATCTTATTTTTAGGAACGAAGAATGATTTAAATGATGAAATAATGGTAGATGACGATTATGCAATAACTTTTCAGGAGGAATTTAACTTATTTGATTACTTAAGAGTTTCAAGCAAATCTGGGGAAAATGTACACGAAGCGTTTAATTTACTAACAAGAAGAATTTTAGAAAAACAAACTTTTACATATTAATATATAAAAGATATTATAATGTATGAAAATGTAGTTGTAATTGATTCTAATTTCATTTTACTTCCCTTTCAATTTAAAATAAATTATTTAAATGAAATATACCTAAATCTTGAGGGAAAAACATACTTTATTATATTCAAACAAATTTTAAACGAATTAGAAGCCAAGAAAAACAGAGAATCGAAAATAACAAAATTTCAAATGGAATTTAAATCAGGTTTGTTATATTTAGAATCAAATAAAGATAAGTTTAATATTTTATTTGATGAAAATGTTAAGGAGTATGACGAAACGACAGATGAATTTTTAATAAAGAAATGTAATAGTTTAAAAAAGAGAAGTACACATGTATTTTTGGCTACAAATGATTCTAATTTGCGTAAAGAAGCAAAAAAATTTGGAATTAGTACAATTTTCCTAAGACAAAAAAAATATTTATCATTCGATTAAATAAAAAATAAAATTTATTACTTTTTGATTTTTCACATATTATTAACTTATACTAATAGTGAGATTGTCAATAAAATGACTAAACTTAAAGTGCTTAAAACTATTATTGCGGGAGAAGGCGGAGTAGGAAAAACTACTATGCTTCATAGATATATTAAGGGGAAGTTTATTGAAAATATGCAAATGACTATTGGAGTAGAATTTTTTCTTAAAGAGTTAAAAGTTGAGGGAGAAAAAGTTTTGATGCAAATATGGGATTTTGGAGGTCAAGAAAGGTTTAGATTTCTTCTTGAAAATTATGCTAGGGGAGCAAAAGGGGCACTTTTACTTTTTGATCTCACCCGTCCCATTACTTTAGAAAATTTAGAACAATGGGTTAATATTTGCAGGGTAGAAGATCAAGATTTACCCATTTTATTTATTGGATCAAAGTCAGATTTAACTGGATCAATTAATATTTCGGAAGATTTCCTTTCTCAACTTCAGGAAGAAAATAATTTTTTTAATTATTTAAAAATATCAAGCAAGACGGGAGCGAATGTGGAGTTAGCATTTAAATTATTAGCAAAGGAAATATTAAGTCATATTAGAAGATATTAATTTTAATAAATTTATATTCGATTTCCAACGATCTTTTTAATATCCTGCTTTGTTAACGGCACGGGATTGTTTTTTAATCCTGCATTATCCACAATTTTTTCGATATCATCCTCTTTTATACCATATTTTCCTAATAGATCAATTTTTAAGTCGCTTGTCCACCTTTTTAAAATTTTAATCAAAAGTGAACAGTAATAATCTATTTTAGTAGTATCAAAAGATTTATTAATATCAAACAATGTTCCAACATAAGCATATTTTTGTAATGCCTGCTTCCCAGAGGTTCCTAATTCCTTCAATTTCTCTATATTCATTTTCGTGCTTTCAGCTAAAAGAGTTCCACAAACCACACCGTGAGGTATTTCAAAAAAACCACCAATTGGTGAAGCTAAACCGTGAATTATTCCTAATCCCGCATTTGCTAAGCATATACCTGATATTAAAGATCCATAAGCCATTGATGACCTCAGACTCACATCGGAGGGACTTGTTGTGCAAGCAGGAATAATTGCATCCTTCATATATTTCATACCACTATAAGCTAAGGCGTCTGTTAGAGGATTCGATTTATCCGAAGTATAAGATTCTAAAAGTTGGGTGAAAGCATCCATCCCACAAGCAGCTGTAATTGATGGGGGGCATGAAATAATAAGCTCTGGATCAATAATAGCATAATTAGGAATTAAATTATCATGCCTTAATGACTTTTTAAACCCATCAGATCCAATTTCACTTATGACAGCATTTTTAGTTGCCTCACTTCCGGTACCTGATGTTGTGGGAATGGCTATATAAGGGATTTTCTTTCCATCATGTTTTTTAGTTCCCACTCCTTCAAGATAATTTCTAATTGAGTCTTTTTTAAGCATCATTGCAGAGATTGCTTTCCCAGCATCAGTTACACTACCTCCCCCTATTCCAACGACTAAATCAAGTTTTTTATCCCTAAATTGACTTACTACAGTATCTATTAGAGTTGGTGAAGGTTCTCCGGAAACTGAAATATTATAATAATTTATTGAGTTACTTTCTAACTTCTTTACGATTTCACTCCATTTTCCTGATTTTTTTAATGAATTCTTACCGATTACACAAAGTACATTCTTTCCAAATCTAATAATAATGTCATAAAGTTGAGTTATCGATCCAGGGCCGAAAATAATTTGAGGAATACTAGCAAAATTAAAGGAAAGTATCATAACTTATATCACTCTTTACAATATTTTTACATTATTTATAAAAATTTATGAATCAAACATACTATAATTTTATGTAGGATTAAATCATTAATGTTTTTATAATAAGATTTTTAACTTAAATTGGATAATTTGTTTTATATTAAGGTTAAAGAATTGGTTATTTAAAATGAAAAAAGTCAATGAAAATGATTTTGAATATAGAAAAGGTGAAAGTGGTGTAAAGTACTTGATGCGTGGACCTAGTATTGATTGGGGAGTTATTTTTCTCAAACCAGGAGAGATGATGGGGGATAAAGCACATGGACATAGTGTTATTGATGAAACCTTCTATTTTATGGAAGGTGATGGGGTCATGATTGTTGATGGAAAAGAATACCCCGCTCCTCAAGGAAGTGTCTTCCTTTGTGAACCAAAAGAAATGCATAATATTAGAAATGATTCAAATAAACCTGTAAAGATTGTATTTATTAAAGGAGAATACAAACCGGATGATAAAATAGAATAGCAAATTATAAAAATAGTAAGAATTTTGAGTTAATAAGTATGGCAAAAAAGAAAGGTAAAAAAAGTAAGAAAGGAAAAGGACGTGGAGTGGATACTGAAGCTCCTGTTATCACTCGGGTAAAATTTCCTAATAAAGGATTAGGGGAAATGTTTGGAAGAGTAGTTGAAATCTATGGTAATGATCGTATGGGTATATTTTGCGAAGATGGAAAGCATAGAATGGGTAGAATTCGGGGTAAAATAAAGAAAAGAGTGTGGATACGTAGGGGTGATCTAGTTATAGTAAATCCGTGGGATTGGGAGACAGAAACTAGTAATGAGCCTGGTAAGTGTGAAATAACATGGAGATACACAAATGCTGAGATAGGTTGGTTGGAGCGTAAGAATAGAATACCTGAAATGTTAGATATTAATAATATCCCCTTATAGATCATATATTTTAATAAAAATTTAAGCTCAAATATTTCTGATTCATAGGATTTATCATATTTCTTATTAAAAAGCAAAATTTTAAAATTTAGGAATACCTAAAGATCTTAGACTTTTTTTCCTAAGATTTTTATAATAAATTATAATATAGGAGAATTCAAATAAGGATTAAGTGATAAAAATTGGTCGATCAAGAAAATAATATCAATGAAAGTGAAGAAAAGGATCTTAAAATTGATGAGCCAAGTATTTCGAGTGAGTTAGATGAGAAAGAAGATCTAACGACTTTATTCGCAGTAAGAACTACGATTAACCAAGAAAGCAATATTTTACGTCAAATTTTCTACCGGTTCAAGATACTCGATGTTATCCCTGATATAAGAGCTATGTTAGTTTCACCTCTACTTCCCGGTTACGTCTTTTTTGAAGCTCCTCAAAAGAGGGATGTACAGGTAGCAGTTCAGGGGATTCCTCATATTAAAGGAAGAATCGTACAAAACATCAAATTAAAAGAATTAAAACATGTTTTACTCCCAAGAAGTGTTACAGAATATTTAGAAGAAGGAGATACTGTAGAAATCATTAGTGGAGTTTTTGAAGGTGCACGAGCTATAGTAATGCGAATGCCTCATGATACGTCAAGTAGCGAAGAGGTTGTAGTAAGATTATTACAAGAAGAAACTCCAATAACAATAAAGATTCATGGAGATTATTTAAAGTTGGTCGAAAAGAAAACACCAGAGAAGAAAGAAATACCAAAAGTGAAAATAAGTCAAGCAGAAGTTAGCACTGATTTAGAAAAGGCAATTAGTTTTGATGATGAACTGGAAGAAGTTGAAGAAGAATATTCAGAGCAGTATAACGAGGAAAAGGTTGAAGAGTATAGCGATGATGAGGAAGAATATGACGAAGACGATGAATGGGCTAAATTTGACGGTTTTTAATTTTAATTTTTTTAATAATCTAATTTTTCAAAAAATTGTTTAAATACAATTTTGGTATGTAAAAGAGTTTTTATAGAAAAACTTTCATAAAAGAAATATAAAAGAAATTTTTAAGAAGAATTTAATTTTAGATTGGTATGATTAAAAACATCTTCATAATGAAATCAACAGGAGAATTAATTTTCTATAAGACGTACGAAGATATTTTTAATATCAAATTAACAAGTAGTTTTTTGAGTGCAATTTTTAGTTTTGTAAAGCAAACTCTTCGAACAAAAGAATTATCTGAAATAGAAGTTGGACCTTTTAGATTTATATTTGAAGTTGAGAAAGCAAATTCCAGTGAACTAATGTTTGCTTTGTTTAGTGATCGCACAGATAATTTAGTCGAACTACGAAATCAGTTAAAAGAAATTAAAAATCAATTTTTAGATAAATTTGATTTAAATTTACTTACAGAAAATTTTGATGGAGAAATCTCAAAGTATCTGGAATTTGAGAATAATATACACGAGATCATGGAGAGAAATAAACAATTGGTATCTAAAGAAATTCAAAAAGACTTAATAGAAGTTTTTCAAGAATTACATACTTTTTCATCATTTGTAATTTCTTCAGCATTGTTAACTCAAACAGGTAGAATTATTGTTTCCTATTTAGATACAAATGTTTTATCAGAGATTATTAGGCTATTGGAAAGTCGATTTATTATAGGCAATTCAAGAATACATGAATTAATATCACTTGAGGATTATGGAATATTATCATTAGTTGGAATAGAAAATTTTATCTCAATTATTCAATTTAAAAAAAGTTGTCCATTTGAAACAGCTATGATAATTTCTAAAAAATTCTCAGCACGATTAAAGAAGCTTATTACTTAATATTTTTATTTTTTTGTCAGTTTTCTTTTTAAGAACTAATTTCTGTTCTATTTGCATCGTTTAACTTGATTCTATTATTAGAATTACCGAAACAAATGATAAAAATAAAAAAGACGAATACTAAGAATATCAATTAATATAGCTTAATCATACTTATTTATAACGATTTCTAGTAAAAATTGCTAAAATTAATACCTTACTTTTCAAATTAGAAAACAAAATTTTAAAAAAATTAAAAAGTTAAATCATATTTTTATAAGCAAAATACTATTTCTATAAAGGAGCAAAAAAATTAAAGAGGAGTTAAAGGTTGGAAGAAAAAAAGACCAAATTTATGAACCAAGCTATTAATGATGAGATCCTAGAAAAGCTAAGCTTAAAAAATAGATATCAATTCCTCAATACTACTCTTATGACCGCATTAGAACCAGAGCAGCTGAACTTCCTTAAAAAAGCTGAAAAATTCTGTATGCGGTATGAGAAAAAGAATAATATCACTCATAGTGGTGATGAGGACCTGTATGACTGGATCCCTGATTTTGGAAAAGAAGGGTTAATCTCAAGAGCTCATCCATATGATGAGATCGACCTCAGTTATCCGGAAAATGGAATGACTATTGAACTGTTAAGATGTCTGGCACTTAATTTTTTCGATCCTCAATTCTCTATGGGAGGAGGGGCTACCGTACTTGCGATAAATCCAGTTTATTTTCATCATGAAAACATTCCAATTAGATTAGAAATTTTAAAGAAATTTGTCACTGGCGAAACTCCTGGTGCAATCCTTATTACTGAACCAGAAAGAGGCTCTGATGCGGTACATATGTTAAGTATCTGTGAAGAACAGCCAGATGGGAGCTTTATTTTAAATGGTGAAAAAATATATAACACTAATGCACCTAAAGCAGGATATGTAGTTGCATATGCGACAGCAGAAAAAAACAATGGAAATACTATGGCTCAATTCCTTATTGATACATCCTGGGATGGTTGGAATTGTGACCGTGTTTTCATCCCTTGGGTTCCAAGAGTATGGTTAGGCCATGAACATTTCGTAAATTTAAGAGTACCAAAAGATTTCGTACTAGGTGGAATTGGTAAAGGTAGAGAACATTTATTCGAAGGTTTGGTACCTGAAAGAATCGGTATCGCATTAGATTCCACTTCTCAATGTTGGAATGCTGTTGCTCATGCTGCAATTTATGTAAATAATAGGAAGCAGTTCGACCAAGAAATCCTTAAATTTCAAGGTGTTGGATTTCTATTAACTGACTTGTGGGCAAGGTTAACTAATGTTACCTTAGGTTTATTACGTTTTTGTGAGAAATACGATGATAAAGTAGAAAAGTTTGGTGGTGAATTACCAAAAAGTATTTCTCAAGCGATGGTAGCTTCTGCATCAATGTTTAAATATCATTGTACATCCCTTTCTATGCAGATTTGTTATGAAGCAGCAAATCTTATGGGAGGTGCTGGATTATCTGATAATACATTGATGCATGACTTACTAAATATATCTAGAATTCAAGAAATAGTTGGTGGCAGTAGACAGATACAACAATACATCATGTCTATGGCTATGAGAACCCTGTATAAGATGACAGGAATTTAGAATAATAACTCTTGAATTCTATTTTTCTTTTATATATTTTTCAGAACTCAATGCATTTTGTAATTATCAAAAGAAAAAATAAATAAAAAAAATTAAGAAACAGACATTTTAAATAAGGTTCTGAGGCTTAAACTCATAATATATTGTTGGATTTGTCGTGATCCTCCAACAATTTCCTGTATTCGAGAAATATTCAAATAATCATGCATTAATGTGTTATCACACAACCCAGCACCCCCCATGTTATTAGCACACTCATAACAGACCTTTCTAGACAGTTTAGCAGCATGATATTTAAACTGACTTGCTGATGCAACCATTGCTTGAGATATATTTTTAGGAATCTCTCCTCCAAATTTTTCATATTTTTCGTCATAAGCTTCGCAAAATTTCAGAAGGCCAATAGTTAAATTTGTTGTACGAGCCCATAAATCTGCCAGTAAAAATCCTACACCTTGAAATTTAAGGATTTCTTGTTCAAATTGCTTTCTAAGATTCGCATAAATAATCGCATGAGCTAATGCTCCCCAGCATTCGCTTGTACTCATAATTGCGATTGAAATCCGTTCTGGAACTAAACCTTCAAAGAGATGCTCTCTTCCTCTTCCTACACCTCCTAAAATATATTCTTTAGGCACTCTTACATTAGTAAGAGTCTCTTTACCTAAAAATAATTTAGGAACCCATGGGATATTGACTCTTTCTACTTTAAATCCATCCCAATTAGTATTGATTAAAAATTGGGCCATTTTAGAACCTACATTCTGTTCTGCGGTGGCATAGCATACAACCCATTTTGATTTTGGAGCGTTGGTATTATAGATTTTTGTTCCATTTAGAAGAAAACTACCATCTTCTTGCTCATCACAGGTTGTTAATTGATGGACCGCATCTGAACCTCTTTCTGGTTCGGTAATTAATATGGCTCCCGGACTTTGCCCTGTAATTAATTCTTTTAAGGCTTCTAATCTAACAGGAATGTGTTCATGATGTTCATAGACAGGGTTTATAGCAAGTACAGTAGCCCCGCCTCCCATCGCAAATTGGGGATCAAACATGTCAATTGCTATATTTCTCATTAAATCGGCTGCTAAACCCCAATCATCATAGTGTACATCACACATATCAAAAGTGTGTTGTCGAGTAATATATCCTTTTTCTCCGAATATGGGGACCCATTCATAAATATCTTCATCTGGTCCATGAGTTATATCATTTTTTTTCTCAAATCTCAAGCAAAAGCGTTGTACTTCTCGTAAAAAATTAAATTCCTTGGGGGATAGAATGGATGTTAAATTATTATTTAAGAACGCATACCGATTTTTCAAACTCATTTTTTCTAAAATTTCATCATTAATCGCTTGAATTTCATATTTTTTTCTTTCACTCATTTTTAATCCATATTTTTTATTTTAATTTATTAGGTGAAAATAATTGATAATGAGGAAAATACAATGTGGTTTTTTAAGTTTTTTTTATATTAAGAAGTTTAGCTTTTTAATTCAGATAATATATTAACCAACACCATGTTTACCTGCATAATAAGCACCAAACAATTGTAAAAAGTAAGTAATAGCAGTAATACCTCCATAAATAACTCCTAATACCCACGTTAATCCCCACATTAAAATTATGTTCACATAAAATAATATAAGAAACGGAAGCAAGATTGATTTCTTGCGTGGGTTTCGGAACTCTATTTTCTTTATATAATCCACAATTAAACTAAATAATATGAATCCTACTAACAATAGAGGAAAAAACCAATAGTACCATTCACGTTGGATTATAAGGTTAATTATTGCAATGGTTAACGTTGGGATTCCAAGCGATAAGGAGAAAATCCCAATCTTTTTTGAAACTTCTGGCTTTTTTACACGTGATAGGAAAAGAGCAAATACTGATAGATTGAATATGTTAATAATAATAAATTCCGTTAAATCCAATACATAGTTGATTTCCATAATTATCACTTTTATATTAAACTTTTAAGTTTATTAATCTTCCTAGATTTACCAATTGAATTAATAATAGCCCTGTCTATTGAAGGACATACTAACTAATAAATTTGATTAAATAATGAAGATTTTAATTACTGGAAGCTCAGGATTTATAGGATCAAATCTTAAAGATTTATTGGAAAAGTTAAATATTGAGACTATTTCATATGATATCAAAGATAATCCTAAAGATGACGTAAAAGACTTTAATCGCTTACAGTCAAAAATAAAAAATATAGAAGGCATTATTCACTTAGCTGCTGTAAGTAGGGTAAAAATTGCTCAAGAAAATCCTTTAGAATGTATACAAACTAATATTGGAGGTATAATTAACATTCTTGATGCTGCTAGACAGGAGATAGTCAATGGTAAACATCCATGGATTATTTTTGGATCATCAAGAGAAGTATACGGAGAGCCAAAAGTTTTACCTGCTACAGAAGGATCCCCTCGAAATGCAATTAATATATATGGGGTTTCAAAAGTCACAGGAGAAGATTTATGTAAGATGTACACTGAACATTATAGCTTAAAAACAAGGGTTTTAAGATTTTCAAATGTATATACCGGCGTTAAGGATCAATTAGATAGAGTAATCCCAAAATTTATTCTTCAAGCATTAAAGGATGAAGATTTAGTTATTAACGGAACTGGTGAGGAACTATTTGATTTTACATATATTGACGATAGTGTTCAAGGGATATATACATGCATTCAAGAAGTTTTAAAAAGTGATATTTCATTCAAACATTTTAATATTTCAAGTGGAATTCCAGTTACTTTAAGAGAATTAGCTGAATTAATTATAAAGAAGACAGAGAGTAAGAGTCACATAAAATTTACTAAATCAAGATCGTACGATGTAAACAAGTTTTATGCTGATCCAACTAAAGCTAAAAAAATCTTAGGATTTTTCCCAAAAATATTAATAGATGAAGGTATCGAATTAGCTATTAGAGAATTAAAGAAAATTAAATAAAATAAAATAATATTAATTTAAATTTATTAGAAAAAAATTTATTCCTCTTCTTCTCCCATCAATTCTTCTATTTTAGCTTCTATTTCTTCAACTTTATCATCAATTTCAGCTATCTTTTTATAAGTCTCGCAAGTTTCACATCCATCATCTAGTTCACATTCAGGAAGTGTATCACAAATTTCTTCGAGTTGATCTCTTTCTTCTAATAATTTTTCAACTTGATCTTCAAGTTCTTCAATACTCATGGTTTACACCTTCAAAAGTAATAATATAAAATTTACCATAATTTAAGTTTTTTTCTGTTTTAAAAACTCATCCAATAATCTATTAATATCATTATTTTTCTAAAAAAAGGGAGAAGTCAAAAAAATAAAAATTAGGAAGGTAATTTTTCCATTTTATCTTGAATTTCCTTATTTAGAGAATCGATATCTTTATCTAACTTCTTCAGTTCCTTCGATATAATTTCAAACCTATTTTCTTGGTCATTTAACTTTTTAACATATCGCTCTTTTAGTGAAATTGATTGAGAATCATCACCCAAAACGGAAATATTTTCTCGAAGTCTTGCTTGTTCATCTGTCATTACATCTCTTTCTTCATATAATTTTTCTCTTTTATTTTTAAGGTCATTTAATTTTTGGATTGATTCTGCTATTTCTTTTAATTGATTTTCAAGAACTGCGTCAATAAATTTCTTTTTTACATAAAATCCAACTCTTTTTAGAAAATCATCTCTTGACCAATTCCATAAATAATTACTAGTATAATTCTCTCTTTGTTCCTTTAATGTAAAAGTAATCGCGTCCTTAGGTTTTAATGAAATTTTAAAACGCCAGTAGTTAGGAGTTTCCTCAGGATCTATAGGTTTTTCAATGAATTTATAATCGTAGTTTTTTGGGTGATCAAGATATAACTCTTTTTCCTCTTCGGTTTTATTTTTTATTTTATAAGCTGTTGTAAGATTAGAATAGTAATGTTCATAAGAATATCCGCTTCCAAACGTAACCTTATGTACACTAAGATTTTCTGATTTTTGCTCGTGAGTGATTATTATGGCTTGTTCAACAGCATAATTTAAAAGTCTAATATCGCCTTTATTCAAAAAGGGAACAATAGCTTCTCCAGCAAGATTATCATCATAAATTATTGTAGCAGGCCCTCTTTCTAAAGTTAGTTCTGTATTATTCGTTATCTCAATACAAGCATTAGGATTTTTATCATTCTCACTTTTATTGTATAACAGTACCTTTTTTGCTTTAATTGATTCTGTTAAAATAGGTACTAAAGCCGATTGTTTCCTCTTTATTGAAACTGGTTTTGCTATATTATACTCAAATAATTCTCCTAAATCCTTAGTTTGAGTTTGTGTTTGAGTTTTAATTTTATCCATCAGTGCATCGTCGGACAATGTACTACCTAGAGCCCCAAAACCCCCACTTGGTGGTGCCATAGCTGGAGGTGCTCCAGGAACGGCCACTTTTGCCTTTCTCCTAATAGCTCTTGATGGTGCAGCTGCTTCTGCCATAGTATAATCCCGAAATTTTTCTTCTTCTAATCCTTCTTCGATCTCAGTTGGTTTTGCGCTTAATACTCTTGGTGGTCGAATTACAGGCCTTTGAATGAAAATCGGTCTGTAAAATTCATACTTAAAAGAAACGGGCATTCCAGCAACTAAACTCAATTCTATATTTTCCCAATCTTGGTTGGTAGTGTTTTCAATTAAGCTCCATCCAGATAATAGACACTTATTCTCTAATGCTTGTTGTTTACTCATGATTAAGCGATATGAGGTCTTCCAAATTGGACTTTCTCTAATATATGATACAAAAATATTCCTTTCAATAACTTCATCTCCACCAGATTCACAATTAATAATGATTTTTTTAGCATCTTTCTTTTTTCCAGCAATAACAGTATCCAAAAAGAACTTCAAATCCTTCTTTATATCTTCATTGAGTATATCTAATGATTTTATCTCATCAAAGCTTATTTTTGTTATAGACTCCTGATCTTCTAATAATACAAGTTTTTTTTCAAAGATTTTTTCATTTTTAATAGCTTTTTCTATTGTCTCAACGCCCATTATCGTTCCTGAAATTTTCTTTCCACCGCCAATAGTTAAATCAACATCGGCACCCTTAATTTGTGCAACAAGAGAACTAAATGAATCAATATCAGGTATGTTTAACATTATTGATTTTAATAATTGAGAGGTTTCTAAAGCAGCATCATAGGATATTGAGCTTATATATCCCTTCTCACTCGTATCTAATACGAAAAGTGATTTTAATATATCATCCATCTCATCTATTTTAAATTCAATCTCAAACGTATTAGTTCCTTTAACAATACCTTCAAGAATATAGTAAGAAACTCCATGTTTAAAAATAATAACTTTCTTTACTTTTAGTTTTGACATAGGTTTATTATAAGTAACCATGAATTTAAATGTTAATTTGCAAGCATTAAATTCGGAATTTGAAATCAAAATATTAAATAAGATGAGAAAAAGTGAAAAAATTTGAATTCTATTATAGATTCTTTTGAATTATTTCAAATAAATCTTCTTCTAAAGTAGACTTATATTTTGGATTTTCTATAATAGTTCCAAGACAATCTCCATTCTTATTGAAAAAGTAAAAGGTCGGAATTTTTTTTAAATTAAATTTAGGATCTATTGCTTCTGGCGGTGATCGTGTTTTATGCCAAATAGTGTCACCAGCTTTGTGAAATGGATTTGTCATAATTCCATATAAAATTTTAAACTCTACATTGATTTTATTCATATACATAATAATCTTGATCATTCGGGGGATATTTTTTGAGCAATCAGGGCACCAATCTGCTCCAAAAGCCAGTATCTTTAAACTTTCATCTTTAATGATTAGCAGATCTTCAATTTTTTTAATGACATCAATTTTAAGCTTATAAGTCTCGTAGTTGTAGGCAATTTTATCATTATAACTCTTTAAATAGTCATCTGGAGTCATAGTTGAAGAAACAAGATCACTCCATTTTACTTCTTTTTCGGATACCATAATACAAAGATAAATAACCACAATTAAAAAAAATTCTTGTAATGAGTCATAAATTAGTTGAATTTATAGAAATTAAACATAATTATAATAAACAAGGAGTGAATTATCACATCACAATTAAAAAAAATGTTTTTGAAGGGATGGTTATTTTAAAAGGTTTCAGGGGAGAATTGTTAAAGATTGATTTAACTAATTTTGAAGCTTTTAAAGAGCCTTTAGATGAGGAAATCGCTATTAATTTCTTGGGTGGAGCAGGTTATGCCTGTCGTTATTTATTTAATAAATTAGAGCAAACAACAGATCCACTTTCTTCTAATAATATTATCATGATAATGACTGGTCCATTAAATGGAACATTTGCTCCAAATACAGGGCGATGGGTTGTTTGTTCAAAATCTCCTTACACAGGAATTTGGGGGGAATCCAATTGTGGTAGTTGGTTCGGTGCCGAATTAAAGAAGGCAGGATATGACGGGATTATAATTTCGGGTTTAGCTAATAAACCTGTTTATCTTGTAATTAAGGATGATGAGATATATATTAAGGACGCAAGTGAGTTATGGGGGAAAGGTACATATTATACAAAAGAAAAATTAAAGAAATGGTTTGGAGATCCTAAAGCACAAGTTGCTTGTATTGGACCTGCCGGAGAAAATTTAGTTAAATTTGCAAATATTATCTCAGAAGAAAGAGCAGCAGGTCGGACAGGTATGGGAGCTATTTTTGGCTCAAAAAATCTAAAAGGAATAATTGTGAAAGGGAGTAAAATCAAATTAGACGTTGCTGATCCAGAACAATTAAAAGAAATGATAATTAAAGCAAGAGACACAGTGAAAGCTTCATTTGCTACCCAAATGTTAAGGGATTTAGGTACCTCAGGAGGAATGGATATGTATAATGCAACAGGCGAATTACCAATTAAGTATTTTACACAACCTCAGTGGGAAGGCGTTTATAATATATCTGGAGCGACTATGTCAGAAAAAATTTTAGTTGGTAACAGGTTTTGTCACTCATGTGTTATTGGATGTGGTAGGAGAATTGAAATAAAAGAGAGTCCCTATAAGACAGCTGAGATTGAAGGTCCGGAATATGAAACTCTTGTAAGTTATGGCTCTCTATTTTTAAATGATAATTTAGAATGGATTACCTATATAAATAAAAAATGTTTTGATTATGGAATTGATACTATTAGTTCAGGGAGTATAATTTCATGTATCACTTATCACTATAAAAAGGGAAATATAAAATCAGAGGATTTAGATGGATTAAAACCAGATTGGGGCAACAAAGAAGTTGCAGAAAAATTATTAGAAAAGATGGTATATAGGAAAGGTGTTGGAAATCTATTAGCTGATGGCTCCGATGCCCTCGCAAAAAAGTTTAAAATATCTCAAGATGAGATTGCTACGGTTAATGGTATGGAAGTTACATACCATGATCTACGTTCTAATTATGGAATGGCAATTGCATATGGAATGGGTTTAAAAGGACCATCCCATAATTTACTAGATGCGTATTATGTGTTGATTGGAGTTCCATTAGAAGAAATTGGAATAAAAATAGTTGAAAAATTCTCTGATAATGAAGATATGGCAGAAATTTGTTCGTTAATTATGGATTATAGAGCTTTATATAGTTCTATGATTATGTGCTCTTTCTGTAATCCTCTTCCATCTCAAATTGCCAAGTTAATTGAATATACAACAGGTTTGAAATTTGGATTGGATGAAGTTAAACTATATGGGGAGCGAATCGCGAATCTTAAAAGACTTTTTAACATTAAAATGGGTTTAACATCAGCAGATGATCGATTACCTGAAATTTTATTAAAGGTATTTAGTGAAGGTGGAGCCGTTGGTAAATCTCCTGATTTTAAAAAACTTAAATTATTATTCTATAAGTTTAAAGGATGGGATCCTGCTTCTGGTAAACCAAGTATAAAGAAACTAGAAACCTTAGGTTTGAATGAATTACAATAAGAGAGGAAGACAAGTAGTAAATCCTGCGAAAATACCCAAAAAACATCCAATTATTAAATTAATAATTGCTTTCTTAATGTAAAATCTATTATAACTTACAATTAACCAGATGCTCACAAATATCTCTAATATCGCAAAGAATGAACCCAAAGCAATAGTATAGAAGATTGTTCTTTCAAGAGATGTTAAACTACTAAGGTCATTGATTCCATTTAAACCCCAAGGATTAAAAACGCCAATAAAGTTAATAAACATAAAGAGGTATCTGTCTGGAATAGGATCAAGTACCCAAATTAGAAAGTATATTAAAAAATTTGTTAATATTCCTATACCAAATATAATATAAATGACACCTAAAACCATATGGGAAAGTTTTACTACTACTTTTTCATCTAGGTTATTTTGAAATGTGTTTACATTATATTTAGTATAGTTTTTCTTAAACCGGAATAAAATCAAAATTCCTAATATTATAAGAATAAACGATAATATGTATTTAAGAAATACAAAAGAGATTGAAAATATATTACTGACCCAATCAAAACCCCAATCAATGTTTTGATAAAAGTAATCAAATGAAAAAGCAGATAATAATGATCTAATAAATAGATTCATTTATGTATAGTTGAAAGGAATCTATTTAAAGTCCTAAAAAAAGAGAATTTGGTTAAATTTTAATTTAATTTAATATATTCCTCTAATTTTAAAGTAAAGTTAATTTTTAATGGATTTTTTTTAAAACTACTTAAAAGTGATAAAATTATGAAAAAAGTATTAATGATTTATGGAACTCGATATGGATCAACTAAAGAGATTTCAGAAAAAATTGCAGATATTCTTAGAGAAAAACAATTTGAATTAACATTGATTAATATTTCCGAAGAAGCTGTGCCTTCCTTAGGAGATTATGATGGAGTGTTAATTGGAACTGGAATAAGAATAGGAAAGTGGACAAAAAAGATTAAGAAATTTGTAAAAAAAAAGTTAGTTGAACTAAATAATAGAACCTTTAAACTTGGGTTTTATATTAGTTGTGGAACGGCTTCTAAGAAAGAAAAGGTACAAGAAGCTACAGAGAAATTTCTTTTAAAAAATGCGGCAGAATTAGGGCTAAACCTAGACTTTTATGATGCATTTGGCGGAACTTATGATTTAAGAGAAAATTCCCCCATAGGAAAGATTGTTCGTGCAGCATTAAAAGCAAGCTTAAAAGAGGAAGAAGGTTGGGAGATTGTGGAGGATAAATTATACGATTTTAGAGATTGGGATCAAATTAAAAGTTTTACGGATAAGTTTGCTTCACTTTTATAAGAACCTAAATTCTAAATCGATAACATTCCGAAAATTTCGTTAATCACAGCTCCAAGTAAAGGCGAATTATTTACACTTAACTCTTGAGAAGTCTTAGCTGCTTTATTTAAAATATCCCAGATCTCTTTTTTATTTTTGATGAAATATGAGAATTTGTTCAATTTCTTTATGGCAGGATATGACTGTCCTTTACTGACGTAACAAGCTATAAAAGGTTCAACCGGTTTTATAAAGATAACATTCTCCCCGATTTTAATACGATCAATAGTTTTTGCGAAGATCTCGGAACTAAAAGTATTAAAAGCTGAGATAAAAGAGCTAAAGAGGTCACTATGATCCCAATTTTTTATAAAAGTATGATTGAAATAAACATTTCCGGCTTTACTCATTATTATAAGTATTATAGGATCTTCTTCAACCAAATCTGGTGGTTCTATCATCTTTTTACCCTTCATATGATCAATAGTTTTGTCTATTTCAACAAGTTTTAATCGTTCCGATATAGAAGTCTTAGCTTTTCGTAAATTTTCCCATTTTTCTAGCTGCTCTAATAACATATCATGTTCCGTTGAAATTGTTCTAGCTAATAAATGAAGTCCATGCTCATCAGCAATGCGCTCAGCTTTAGTGAAAAACTTTCTTGCATCTCCCAGATTCATTTGAATTAGTGCCAGCTTGCCCTGTAAAAGACCGATTTCTGCAAGTAAACGATACGAGTGTTGAAATTCAGCAAATTCGGATAATCGACTAATAAGGGGAACGATCTCATTTAAAATTTCCTGATTATTAGATATTTGTAGTTCAAGCAAAAAAATATCGCATAAATGAAGAAGTGCACGTTCAGTTAATTCCCAATTAATAATTTCCTCTTCAACGACCTGTTGAAGTATTTCTTTAGCTTTTTCTTTATCAAGAGAATTTGAACTTATTTTTAGTAATAATGCTTTATTTATACGGCACGCCACATAAGCCATCTTATCTTTTTCTTGTTTATTGATTTGTTGCATGCGCAGTAAATAGTGCTCTGCTTGTTTAATAGAATTAGCATCTAAGGAAACAATGAATAGAGAATCTAGACCAGCTATTAATCTCATTTTGATGTTAAGTTCTTCCCAAATCATAAGATTTCGCTTTAAAACCTCTATAGCATGTTCTAAATTCCCCTTTTGCCGGTATATTAATGAAATATTGTTAAAACATTGTGCTACATAACTTTTATTGCCTATTTCTTCAGCAATTGCTAAGCTCTGCTTAGTATATTCTAAAGCAAGGTCTAATTCACCTATTATACCATTCAATACCCCGAGATCTTTAATGGTCCTCCAATCATCACGTTTACGGTAACTTCTTTGAACATTCAGACATCGTTCCATATAATCTATAGCGCGATCTAAATTTCCAATGGCATAGTAATAGGTACTGTTATATTGTAATGCTTGTGCGATTTCCTTATAATTAGCATGTTCCTCAGATATCTTTAGGCTTTCTTCCCCATATTCCAATGCTTTATCTATTTTACGGCTTTTATAAAAGAAAAATGCACTTTTAATTAACTTTAGTAGAGAATCTCTTTTCGCAAAGTCCGACCCTTGTTTTATAGTAAGTTTTTTAAGCAAATCATCTCCTTTTGATATTAAATCTAAAACTGCATCTAAATCTCCTAAATCCAGTAAAGCCCAGGCTTTAGAAATGTAACTATCAATTATGAGGGGTTTATTTCCAAGTTCTTGACTCAAGCTACACGCTTGTTCAGCAAATTTGAGAGCATCAGTAGATTTCCCAAGTTCATAAAAGATATTACTTCTTAGTATATGACAAAAGAGTTGGTCTTCAGAAGTGGGATCGATTTTTTTTTCGAAATCACTTAAAGCATCCAGAGCTTTAAAATATAAACCTTGGTTAAAAAGCTGGTTCATATTTTGTAATTTTTCACTAGTTAAATCTGGCATTGGAACCAATTTCTAACTAATATAAATTTAAATAAAAAGAAGAAATATTTCCTTAAATAAATTTTTAGGAAATAGATGTTCTATAGAACTTCATATTATCAAGGTAGAGTAACCTTGGTTGATTAGATTCTGTATTCATGAGATTGATTCCTCAATTTAATATAGATTTGATGTTTTCTAATTTAAATGTGATCGTTAAAACGGAATATTCCAAGGTTTCAAGATGAAAATTATATATAGAAGATAATTTAATATTAATTTGTCTTAAGATACTGATTATAGGTAAATTGATTATAGGTATTATATCGATATTATTATTACCTGTTGTAATATTATTCTTTTATAATATCTACTTATTTTGGATTCTTGGTTTAACTTATATGTGGAGCTGGCTAATTTTAATTCTTGGATTAGCAAGTAAATATCTTAATTTTAACCTTAAATCAAGAAAGTTTCTGAATGAAATTGTCATGCCATTTTACATACTTCATCAGACAATTATAGTCATTATTGGCTTTTTTGTAATTCAAACAAACTTAATAATTTTATTGGAATATCTTATTATTAGCATTGTATCTTTTGCCATAACTATTGCATTAGTTTTGATTATTAGGAAGGTTAATGCTCTTCGATTCCTATTTGGGATGAGCTTAAAAAACAAAAAACATAGAGTGAGCAAAGATAATGAGTGATTCTTCTGAATTTATATATTTAAATTTATGTTTTAGCACCACAATAGGGACAATATTGAGCTAATTCTTTACCGATATATGTTCCACAGTTATTACAATATTTATCCCTTTCTTCTGATCTAATAGATTCTGTTTGAATTGACACATGTTTTATTTGCCCTGTTTTTGTTGAAAATTTACCAAAAAGTTGCCCTGAAGCTTTCAGATCTAGGATAATTGCTTGAACATCCTTTCTAGAAATTCCAGTTCTCATACTGACATCTTCTATTGAAGCATCGGCACTTGTCTGAAATTCCTGCAAAACTACCCTCCGTAATTTACTCCTATTCGCTATCGCAATGATTAGGCTAGATAGAATAGTAACACCAAAGGCAATCGTGAAAATTCCCGCCCATGACCACTGTAAGACAGTAATTCCCCACCACAGAGCGGTACCAGCAGTTATTACTATAAAACCCCACCACATTAAAGAACCAGCACGTACGAATTGATTTCTTATATATTTCATTTTATCATACCTCAATATGTATTTTATATGGTATTAGCCAATGGAATATAAATATGATTAGGTAATAGAATAAAAATATCATTAGGTAATAGATTATAAATGTAAAGTCAATTTTTATTGGGAATTTTATTCAAAAAATTTTTTTTTGAAATCAAACTCTGAATTTACCCTTCCATTCCATTATACAGTATTAGTTTAATTCAATGATTAATTGATGACCTTCTTTTATAATCATGGTTTCCGTAAGCACGATTTCAACACCAGAATTATTCATTGAAAGTCTCGCTTCCAAAGGCTTAATGTCTCCCTCCTGGGTTTCTTTTAAAATAACAATGCATTTAACAGGCTTATACCCACCCAATTTCTCCAGAAGGATAGAGTTTATTTCTAAGGAACCATGAGAAACAGAAATGGAGCAAGAAACCTTATCATTAAAAATTTGTTGTATTGATTGTCCCCAAGCGCTCGCTGTAATAAAAAAAGTTGTAAAATTTTCAGCATTCATTCTGGGAGCAAATATAACCTGTTTTAATATCATTTTATAATTCGCTCCTGTGAGGGCATATAATAGTGTCCAAGAAGACATTGCTCTCACATAATGATCACCGCACTCGACCTCATTCCAAGGATTTCGATGAGAGCCATCATACCTATCCCGGACAGCTTGAATAATTTTTAGTGCCTCATTAATCTTACCAGCATAAATGCATAATGCGGCAACTTCATACTCGATACCTGTCCATATTTCATCAGTATATAGTATTGGAATTTTTGGTTTATCTCCATGAGGCCAGGTGCAATTCATCAACCCTGCATCTTCAGGAGAGGCAAAAATCCGTGGTGTTTGAGTGATGCCTTCAAGGGTTTCCTTGAAATTGTATTTAAATATCGATTCAACAGTCTTATTAAAATGCTCAGGAGGGAAAATATATCCGAAACCGAGTTGAAACGCCCACCATTGTCCGATAAGTTGGTCAGAAAAACACCCAGTACCGTATTGATGTTGTTTGATTAGTGCTTTATCATACTTTTGGATATAATATTCACCATTCCAGCATTCACGATCCAATAATTTCTTTCCCGAGTTATAAATCTTTCTAAATTTTTCCGCCCAATCAAGTATGCCCAATTCTTCAGAAATCCGCTCGCAAGCTAATAGTGCTGTTAAATAAAGTGAACCAATAAACGAATTAATACCGTATAGTGTACAATCGTAAGTATTTGGTTGGTCTGAATAAATGACGCCATTTAATTCTTTATCATTATGCTCAAAAATATAATTCATCAATCGAAGAATGAATGGCCATGTTTTCTTGAGGAACTCGTGATCTCCTGTTATCAGAAAATCCCGATAAATTTTTAGGATAGTGCTTAACATCCCATCTATTGCCGGATCTGGCATGTCCCAATTTCCTTCTTTTAACAATTGAGGTAAATAAAGAGGAATAACTGCACGATGTGGTAAATATCCGGACTTGTGCTGCATTTTAAATTCAGTTTCACGCATGGTTCTTTCAAGGGAAGGAAATAAATGAGCTAAACTAAACTCATAGGTCCACACGTGTGTACAATCTAAGGGACAACACCCTCCAGAAAGTGAACCCGAAGAAGCGCCATGACATCCTTCGAACCCATGAAAGGAGCCGTCTCTCATCCAAAAACAAGAAGGGGTTCTTATCGTTGACATCGTAGCTGAAATACTTGTAATAACTTCCGGTGGAAGAGTAGTAGCGAAGAAGATCTCATGAAATGATTCTGTTTTTTTCACTAAATAGTTCCAATTTTCCTGGACGTATTTAATCACTTCTAATGAATTCTTAAACCATTCATTGTAGCGATTTCCAATCCAAAATTCTGTGTTTTGGTCAGGTATTGCCGTTTTATCAATTATCCAATCTACAACGCGATTTGGAAAATTCCACGCAAAAAAGAACCTCACATTCATGCTCTCACCAGGATTTAAAATTTTTCTTGAACCAAGACTTCCCGCCCAGGTTTCGCCAATGGGACTCATTTCTTCAGAGCTTGATTCCGGGAATGTTCCATCTCGTGAAAAATGAGCCCAAAAATCTTTCAAATTGTTCCACTGAGCTGTCATCATTGCATCAGGTTGATCAACTGCAAATAATATATCGCCATAGCGCCTATCTGTTTTTAGAAGTGTTTTCGACCTCATTTGAATAGCATGCCATTTCCCTATCATTTTTGGCGTATTGACATTCCCCGCAAATAAAATGCTTTCAGTTCCTTTGAATACTTTTTGGCCATCCCAACCTAAAAAATTAAGAAAACTGCCTGCAAGAGTAACCTCACAAGAAGTATTAGATGGATTTGATATATGAAACTCGAATATAATTATTGGTAATCCCGAATTTTTAGGATCTAAGGGAATAAATGGGGTAAAACTTATTAGGGAAATATCAATAGGCAATGACTGATCCTTAAAATCCAAAAAAGCCACGGGATATTCTCCATTAAAACGGATTTTTTCGACTCCTGGAAGGATTTCAAACATTTCTTTAGCAGCACTTCCAATCCTATGGTCACTTACCGCCTTCGCAGGTTTAAAACCAGGATCTTCGTGAACCTTAGGGCAAATCAATGCCCGACAAACCGGCAGTTCGCTTGGATTTTCTACATTTTTAGTCCAAACTCCAAAAAAACTGTTTGGAACGAATGCATTATGTTTCACGGTATTAGTCACTTGCCACTGCTTTAGGAGACCATCTCCACCTATTGCAATTGAACCTGTCCCAATTCCTCCTAAAGGCATTGCAGCACACCTCAATTTTTTACCTGTCAATTGGAGAATTTCTTTAGGCTGCATTATTTAATATTTCTTTTAATTATTTTTTAATATTAGCTACGTCACTTACTTTTCACTCATGGATATTATTTTTAAGGGAAATTATTTTTAGGAAAAACTAAAAAACTGAATTTAAAAAAAAATAAATCAATTTTAATTCCTTGTACAAGGAAACAATCTAGTTCAAGGCTTAGCAAGCCCCCAATAAACACTTTTTAATCAAAACATTATTTCCTTGGAATTCTACTTCTTTTAATCCAGTTTTCTCTTATTCTTTTTCCTAATCTTGGATTAGTATATAATTCTATAAATTTTTGATTTTCTTCACCGGGAATAACCACAACTTTTTCATCTTGGAAGGCATTTAATGAAAAATCTATTACCTCTTCAGCAGACATCCATAGTTCTTTGGGAATTTTATTCACATCATAATCCTTATAATATCCTACATAATGGAATTCTGTTCGAGTAAATCCTGGACATAACGATTGAATTCTTATATCTGTATCATGCATCTCAGTTTGTAATGTCTCTGAAAATATTTTTAAAAATTCTTTTGTTGAGCTATACATAACATGTCGAGGTCTTGGAGTAAAAGCTGCTATAGATGATACATTGATTATAACTCCACGATTTCGTTTAATCATGCTAGGCAGAACTGCCCTACAGAAATATACTGGAGCTAAATTATGTACAAATAACATATTTTTATGAATAATTGCTGGGATATTTTCGAAATATTCTCTTGTTCCAAATCCTGCATTATTAATTAATACATCAATATTGTTTAACGATTGAATCTTTTTCGAAACTCTAATTATATCTTCTAATTTTGATAGGTCTGCAACTAATATTTCGGATTTTTTTGATGTCTTCTCTTCTAATTGACGAGCAAGATTTTTTAGTCTTTCTCTTCTTCTTGCTACTAAGATCGTTTCAAATCCTTGGGAAGATAGAGATCGAGTATAAGCAGCTCCAATTCCGCTAGATGCACCAGTAATCAAAGCTACCCCTGGATTTTCCCAGTTCATAAAATTTTTCTGATTATTCATTATAACCCTCTATTATTAAAATTTTGAATTTATTATTTATTAGATTGTTAAGAAGAAACTATAATAATTTCTAATAAATCTATATTGTAAAAAAATAATTTCAGAAAAAATATAAGACTATTTTAGCCTACAACTTTTTTGATCATCTATATGCTTCGGAAACGACATATTTGTAGTAATCAAATTTAAAGCAAATAATTCTTACGGGAGTTCAGAAGCATAAATTTCTCAACCAATTATTTAAGTTAAAGCTACAACCAATTCTTATATTGAATTACGTTAATTTAGACCTAAAATTCTTTCCAAAATAAATAGTGCTCCCTTTTTATCCAAAGGTTCATTGTTATTTCCGCACTTTGGAGAAAATGTGCAAGCTGGGCAACCATTAGAAGTTTTACAACCACATGTTTCAATTAATTTATGCGTTAGCATTAAAAGTTGTTCTAAATTAAAGAATAATGATTCAGATATTCCAATACCTCCTTTATATGCATCATATATATAGATTACAGGTTGTTGTTTAACGGGATCAAAATCTATTGAAACTCCTCCCAAATCCCATCTTGAAATCTGGGTTAAGGCTGGCGCTATTGCTATCATGGCATGTTCTATGGCATGAATCGTCCCTCCTAAGTCAAAGCCTTTCAATTCTAATTCTTTCTGAAAATCAAATGGAATCGTAAACCAAAAAGCTTGAGTTTCAAAATTAATAATAGGAATATCGTCTAAAGGATGGCGAGAAACAATTTCTTGCGTTAATGTGTCTATTGTTTTATATGCATAATATTCATGCTCAACTTTAACATTTCCAAAAAAAGACATTATTTGATTATTTTCTTTGAATTGAGTTTGTGAGAATATTTCTAAGGGAGTAATTTCTGTATGCTTTAAGGATTGTGTATAATAGTCTAATTCAGCTCTTTTAAGGTATACTATTCTTCCCCCTAAATCCAACTCTTCAACAATATAAGTTTCTGCTTCATAAAGATAAACAGCACCCGGGTGTAAATCTCTAAATACGTAGCTCTCATCTTCTACGGTCAAAAACTCTTCACCGCCATTAATTTTTAATATTACTTTATAACTTTTGGATGATAAATCATTTAATCCAAACTTTTCATTCGGGAAAAATCCGCCTCTCCAGAAATACTTATCTCCCCTTTTCATTAAAAGTGATTCCGATACGAGTTCTTCAATACATTCCTTAAAAAAATCTTGATTTTCAACGCCGAAAAGATAGTGATCGCCCAATTTTACGGGAATCTCTTTCGAGGCACAGCATAAGTGGTTTTTGAGGATATATTTATTTTTTAATGTAATTAAAACATCTTCTTGAATATTCCCAAATAATTTATTAGGGTTATGAATATAAAATAAATCAAGAGGATTCTGCATAGGAATGAAGGTAGAAATTGAGAGCTCTGAACCTCTTCCTGAGCGACCTATCTGTTGTTTAAAGCTGGAAATTGTACCTGGAAAACCAGAGCTAATGGTAGCTTCTAAAGAGCCAATATCTATACCTAATTCTAGAGCATTAGTTGAGCTAATACCTATAATATCCTTGCTTTTAAATTTTTGTTCAATTTCTCTTCTTTTTTTTTTACTTATTCCCGCTCTATAGCTAAAAATCTTATCTTTTAAATAAGGAAGGGCGTTTCTTGTCCAAATAGCCTGTAATTCTGCCATTTTTCTTGAAAGCGTAAAAGTTAAGGTTTGAACACCGGTTTTGTAAGTTAAATGGGAAAGAAATAAGTTTTTAGTTTCTTGATGGGGAGAACGGTATTTATTTGAGATATCATCGTATGGT
This sequence comes from Candidatus Hodarchaeota archaeon, assembly GCA_048887145.1. GTDB lineage: Archaea > Asgardarchaeota > Lokiarchaeia > Sigyniarchaeales > SOKP01 > SOKP01. The sequence goes on along the minus strand of JBHLKA010000011.1, from coordinate 15,001 downwards.
AAGTCCCATAATATAACTTTTTTAGGACCAGAAGGAGAATCATCTTTATCAATGATTACAAATTCTTCTCCAATTAATTTTTCACTGAATTCTTTCGCATTATGAATTGTGGCGCTACATAATATCCAGATTGGTTTTACATTATAAGTTTCAAGAATTCTTTTTAACCGCCTTATTAATAAAGCAAAATTAGACCCAAAAATCCCTCTATAAATATGGATCTCATCTAAAACAATGTATTTTAAATTAGTGCATATTCGTCTCCAGTTTTGTTTAAACCATGGTAAGTAGAAATGAAGCCCATAAGGGTTTGTGATTATGATATTTGCATTTGCTAACACTTTCCTTTTCTCATTTGGCTGAACATCTCCATCATAGACGCCTACTCTATATTCTTTAATGTTAGTTTCCGCTAAGATTTTTTTCAAAACTTCATATTGATCCCTTGCTAATGCCTTCGTCGGAAAGACATAAATTGCTGTCGCTTTTTCATTATTTAATATTGAATTAAGAACACACAGGTTATAACATAATGATTTTCCTGATGCTGTCGAGGTAACTATAACTGTATTTCTTCCTTCTCGAATATAATTGATGGCTTCTGCTTGATGACGCCATAATTTTATATTATTAGCATCTAACCAACGCTCTAATCTTCTTTTTAATGGTTTGATTAAATTATCATAACGAGCTTTTAGCTCGGGAATGTGCTCAATATGACAAATTTGACCATTATAATAATCTTTAGACTTAATATAATTAATAAAATCATCAAAATCAAACATAAATAGAATCATTTTCAATAATGAATAGTATTAATTAAAAATTTCAAAGTGAGTTGATTTATTTATTTTCAAAGAAACATCTAATTTGGATCTACTAAAATATAAATACTTGAACCCTTTAATGAGATCAAACGAATTTTTAAAAAATAAATAATTTCAATCTTAAATTATGTCTAATTCTGAATGGAATAAAGTAGATTTCCAAGATTTTATCAATAAATTCAATAAAAATGTTGTAATTGATACGGCACCGACAATTCTATATTCTAAAAAAGATAAAGAACATGAAGCCTATAATGCGCTAATCGCATTTTTTTTTATTTCAGGGTTTTTACTCATCTATATTTCAGTATCTATGATTTTAATAGAACTTTATTTTAGTTTAATATTATTCGTGGTAGTTATAATTACTGCGGCAATAGCTGATGTAATATTATTACTGATTTATTTACGTTCAAATATCGCAATCAAACCACTTGAAAGTTGGATTGAAATATATGAAAGTTTACATGAGGGAAACGAAAATTACTACTGCTTTTCTTATTATATTGTATTTTCAGGAAAATGTGTTCCAAATAAAGCAAAAAATGTAATATATAAATTATATCAAGAGAATTTACTTAAGAGTAAGATTGATATTACTCAAATTGAAATTTATTTGAAAAAAAGGGGAGGAGAAACTAATAAATTGGATGTTTTAGGCTACTTTTTTCAATATGGAGAGGGTAAGCCATTCAAAAGCGAGAATATCGATAGAAATGCATGGAAATTCTTTCCTTATGAAATAAGTTTTAATGAAAATTATTTAGCTATTGCTAATTGGGATCATCAATATGAATGGCGTAATGATCTAGAACTTGATTATGATAAGTTACACGATTATGCTCCTTGGGTAATAACCACGTGGAATGAAGAAAATTTAAAACCTTTAACTGATGTTTATAAACAGTCATTAAATTGGGATTTAAGACAGCTTGAATCAAAACCTAAATTAAAGCCTTGGTTAAGTAATCTAGAAACTCAAACCTATGAAAGCTTTCGAGCATATAAGGACCTTCAGTTGATGAATGAGGCAATTGAAAATGTTATTGGAAATGATAAAGAACTAAAAAAATTAAAGGATTTAAAAGGATATTTATTAAAAATAAGGGCTTATTTTAGAGATTTAAATTATTAAACATCTTTTTATTGCGCTTATATATTTTAAGAAATTCAGTAAACAACTTGTTGTAAACTTTTCTATTATCAATATTAGGTTGATACGTTTTTTTAATTTTAATGAGAGAGTTAGCTTCTGCAAAGTTATCGAATAACCCTAGACCAATTAGCACAATTATAGCAGAGCCTCTTATTGCTGATAAATTAGGATTTTCTACCTGTTTAATTTCTCTTTCGGTAATATCAGCTAAAATTTGGCACCAAATATTTGATTTCGCACCGCCTCCTATGAAATTAAGGCAATTATTAACTCCAATTAATCTTTCAACTACAGTTAAAGCCCACTTTATATTAAATGCTACTCCTTCATAAACTGCTCTTAAAATGTCAGCTTTGTTATGATCTAGACTCAAATTATAGAACCCAGCTCTAACATTTGAATCATTTAAGGGGCTTCTCTCCCCGAGCATCCATGGTGTAAAAAGGAGATTTTTTGAACCTGCATTCGTCGTTTCAACCATCTCATCCAGTTGAGTATATAGTTGATTTAAATTATCTTTATACAATTCTTTCTCTTTTTGAAACATTTGATCAATTATCCAATTAAGACAGGCAGCACCTGTTTCTTGCTTTGATATGCATAAATATTTATCTTGCAGAGAACATATTGAACCAGTATAATTTAGGAGGTCCTTTAATCTCTTATCTGTATGAGATGCCACCCAATCAGCAGTTCCGAGACTTACCACAATCTGATTGTCTTGAGCCCCGGAACCAATTGCAGAAGCTACAAGGTCACCTGAACCGACAAAAATGGGTGTCTTTGGTTCCAATCCTAATTCTTGAGCTGATTTTTCTGTTAACTTTCCTGCAAGTTCAGTAGATTTATGTATTTCAGGCAGTTTTTCCTTATTTATTTTGAATGTTTTTAATATTTTATCTGACCAATAAAAATTTCCTGGATTCGAATCCATAAGCCATGATGTATGACCCAAATCTCTCGAAGTTATTGCATTTTCGGTGCTTTTAAATATTACATAATCTTTAACACTGAGAAATTTATAAGTATTTTTATATATCTCCGGTTCATTTTCTTTTATCCATAAAATATGAGAAATTGGATCTTTTCCATTAGTTCCAGGACCTCCTCCTGTAACTTTAATAAATTTTAATAATTTTCTTAAACCAAATCCAGAAATTTTGATTAATCCCTTCACTTTCCTGCTTATTAAATCAGCAGCTCTTACATCAAGCCAGTTGATGCATCTCATTAATGGATTTCCTGCATCGTCAATAGGTACAGTACAGTTCATTTGACAGTCAAAAACAAGTGCTTTAATATCTTTCGGATTTATACTACTTTCCTGAATCAAAATTGAATTTACTTTTTTAACTGAATTCCAATAATCTTCGGCTTCTTGCTCAACAAAACCTTTTTTTGGATAATATAAAGGGTAATCCACCTTTGTATGGTTAATAATGTTTAGTTTTACATCTAGTAATGCAGCTTCATTTCCAGTTGTACCTAAGTCATAAGCTAAAATATATTTTTCATTCATGAGATAATACCAATTTTTTATTAATCTATAATTACTTTCTGAAATTATTTATAATTTCTTCTATAACAGAAATAAAATCTACATAGAATTAGAGCTTTTCTAATTGAATTTAGAAAAATTGATAAAGATTATTGATCATATAATTACTATAAAATTATAAAACTCTATGAGAATATATAGCAAGTAATTAATTATAGAAAATAGAAAGGAAATCTAAGATGGAGTCGTTAGAAACCATAAACAGGTTAGAAATTGAGACTAATAAGATTTTTTATGACAAAAAATCAGAATTATTATCAATATACATTTTTGATTTTGTTTTTATCGGAACTTATAAAAAATCTACTAAAGTAAGAAAAATTTTGGATGATCTATATAATTCTTTTGGAGAAATTCCTTTAACTCGTGAAAATATATTCATAGTAGATTTTGTTACACATATGCCAATTAATGAAAATGTAAAATTGAAGAAATTAAAGCTATTAGCGAAAAAAGAAAAAGAAGAGAAGAAAGAAGAACCTAAAAGAGAAAAGGTAAAAATTACTCCAGAAGAGCAAGAAAGGAAAAAAAGCAAGAAAGCTCCAGTGTTTAAGGAAGAAGCGAAACAAGATGTGGGGGAATTCAAGGAAAAGGATATTGAATTAAGTAGAGACGATTTTGGCTATGTGAAAGCGGAAGAGGAAGCTATATTAGAAGATTTTGATGAAGCCGAAGATTATGAAGAAGTGAGAGCCGTAGAGTCAAAACCTGTACCGTCTGTTGCACCTCCTCCTCCAGGTGGTCCACCACCAGCTCCAAAGGCTGGTCGTGCAGCTAGCCCTGATGCAGGTCCTCCCGCCGAATTTTTAAGGCGATTAGAAGAAGCTCCAGCAGATGTAATTCCAGAACCTCCTAAGCCTACTGTATATGAAATCAATATGGGCTTACAATATTACTCTGTAATGATGGAACAATCAAGTTATTTATTCTATGTTTATTTTTCTCATAAAGAATTGAAGATTGTTGATGAAGAGGGCAAGACAATATTTGAGACAACAATTAGGATTGAAACGATCAAAAAAGAACCTCCAATATTGGATTTAAGAGTAGAAGGTGAAGGTTTTGAGGTTCACCCGTTATATGGTAAGGTTGAAGTAAAAAAGGATGCAGTAAATCCTCCAGTAATGATTTTTTCAATACTACCAATTAAAAAGAAAAAAAAAACCAAAAAGGAGAAAAAAGAGGGAGAACGAAGATATTTACATATCTATATTAATTATGAAGAGAAAATCATCAATCATACTATTTTATCCATAATTGTGCAACCCAAACATTTCCGTTTGGATCTTGGACCTATTCATCTGAATATAAGTAAAAGAACAGCGTTAATAATTTCATTTCTTTCTGTAGTAGTCGCTGTCGCATCATTAATTTTTACTCTCTTTTCTATAGATACTACTTCATCATTCGTAGATTTTGTTAGTAATTTTGCTCCAGGATTAGGATCAATTCTCTTTGTAACAATCTTTTTAATTACTTTGTTTAAAGAGGGAATTTATCCCCTAAAAGAGAAAATAAGCTATTTCTTAAATTTCGATAAAACAGGCGTATTAATTAAGTGAAGATTTAAACCTTCAATTCTTTTTTTTTATTTTTTCGTTTATATAATTCCAGAATTTCTTCTTAAATTCGCTCAATTCTTTTCCTTCTTTTAACTTAATAAAATACAAGGGTCGTTTTGCTATAATTGGATGATTTTTTAGTTTTAGGATTTTAATCAGTCCAGCTTTTTTTGCCTTATTTGCCATCATTTCACTCATTACACTGATGTAATTAGATTCACTGACAGCTGTTATGATGGAATCATTGTCATTCATTTCTAGTTTTATATTTAATTTCTTGTAATCAGGAAACTGACGTTTAAAAGTATCTCTCATTCCAGAACCATGTTCTCTCCATATAAATGGATACTTAGTGATCTCGTCAAGAGTTATTATGCTATTACCATCTTTTAATAGATCATGACTGGGAGAACATATAAAATTAAACTTATCTATCCCAATCTGGATATAATCAAATTCATCTTTATTATAATTAATAAAACTACCGATTCCACTAAAATCTGCTAAACCTTTTTTTAAATTTTCGATTGAATTTTGAGAATTGTTAATGAGAATTTTAAACTCAACATTAGAATTTTCATTTCGAAAATCGGTAATAAATTTAGGTAAAACATGGGAACCAGGGATAGAAGAAGCTGAAATTACTATTTCTTCAAATTTTTGTTCACTAAACTTAGAAAGTTCCTGCTTACATGAATCATACAAATTAAGAATCTTTTTTGCATAATCTAACATTACAATTCCTGCTTCAGTTATCTCAAACTTTTTTGTAGTTCTTTCAATAAGAATTACTCCAAAATCTTTTTCTAGTTGAGATATTTGATGTGATAAAGTACTTTGAGAAATTGGAATATCTTTTGCTAATTCTGAGAAACTCTTATACTGGGTTAATTTAATAAAGTTCCTTAGGTATTCTATATTCATAATATTTCCGTTCCTACTGATACCTGAATAATAAAAAATCAATTATTCAATTATAAATAGCAGTTCACATTATATAATCTTTTTATCTAAAAAATAAATAATTATTTACGAAAAAACTAATAAATCTTAATTAATTCAGTGTTATAATACCTATAATCAAAATAATCTTAAGGTCGAAAATAATGGCTGAAAAAAGTAAAACATTCACGGTTGTTATTGGTAATGGTGCTTATACGTCAGAAAGACCATTCACTATGTTAAGGTTTGCTTACACTGCCCTTTTGGAAAAACATAAAGTTAACATATTTTTAGTAGAAGATGGAATATTTGTAGGAAAAAAAAATCAAAATCCTGCTACTTATGATAATGTAGGAAAATGGATGTCAGATGTGATTGAAGAAGGGGCAAAAGTTACAGCATGTGGTGTTTGTATGAAGGCAAGAGGTTTATCTGAGGATGAATTGATGGATGGTATAACTAAAACATCCATGCATGGATTTGTTGATATGTGTGCAGAATCTGATCATATTTTATTTAGCTAATATTAAAAATTTGGTGAATTAAGTGGGAAATAATCATAAATTAAATTGTTCTGGCTTAGTGTGCCCTTTACCTGTTGCAAAAACTAAAAGAAAATTGAAGGAACTTCAAAGTGGTGATACCCTAGAAGTTTCTGGAGATTTTGCTGAAGCAGGGGAAAATATTAAAAGATTTATTGATAAAACTGAAAACCAAATCTTAGCGTTTGAAATAGAGGGAGAAAATTTCTTTATTAAGATTCAAAAGGCTTAGATTTCATAAAATATATTATTTTACTTTTTTAATTTATATTACATGATGAGTTAATGGTTGAACATAAAGTATTAGATTTCAAAATTGAAGGAGAAAGTTTTTATATAAAATTAATAAAAACATAATATATCTATAGAGGTGTTTTAAAATTTATAAAAAGATATTGGTTGGCACTGATGGGTCTCATTATGCTAATAATGCTGCTGAACGTGCTGCCGAACTTCAGAAAAATTGGAAAAGTGAGATTGTAATCTTTCATTCTACAAACCATCATAAACTTCATCCATCCCTTTATCCAGATAAGGAATTCCCTCAAGAAATCTATAAAAATATTGAAGATTTAAGTAAAGAAGCAGGTAAAGAAATATTAAAAGATATTGAAGGTATATTTGATAAATCCATATCTCCTGTTAAAACTCGATTAATAGAAAAAGAAGATCCTGAAGATTATATTTCACGGGTTGTTGAAGAAGAAGGTTTCGATCTTGTAGTTATTGGAAGCAGGGGTCATCATTCTAAAATAAAGGAATTACTTCTTGGTACTGTTTCAACGAATGTTTCTAAAAGTTGTCCATGCGACGTTCTTATTGTTAGATAATTCTTTTTGATATAAAGAATAACTTTATAATTTTTTTTATATAATGAATTAATGATTGAATAAAGTTTAATTTGTGCTTTATTGGTTGGAGAAGCTGAAACAGAGAAATTAGCTAAAAAGATAGCTTCTAGTTATAAAAACTGTCCTTATGTAAATCTTATGACCACTTCAGGAAAAGAACTTTATGCTATCTTTTTTCTTCCTGTTAGACAAAAATGTTGGATTGAATATATAGAAAAAAAGCCACAGGAAACATTTAAACTTAGGAAAGCTAAGGTAACCTTTTTAGATTCAGTTTATTATCCTGAAAAGTTAAACCTTCGAATCCCTCAAACTTTTAAGAAAATTAGTCCATGTGGATCTAATTGTGATGAATGCCCAAGTTCACATAAATGTATTTGCTGTCCAGCAACTATTTTTTATAAAATAATGAATAATTCAAATAAATTAATAAGTTCGAAAAATGAAGAAAATTAGTTTTATTTAAGATTGATATTTTTCTATGTATTATGATCTTGGATGACATTTTTAATGATCTCTTCCAACTCTTTTTCAGTAATAAACTTTTTCGTAATTATTTTTAAATGAGCCTTATTTAAAATTTCAGGGAGATAATCATTGTATTCTTTATATCCCATTTGATTACATTTTATTTTAATAGCTTCTCCATGTAGAGTTGTAGGACCAAAAATAATTTCCTCTTGTTGTCCCACAACTTCTGGACGATATGGAGTAAAACACATCCAATATTTATCTTTTTTTAAAGCACTCATTACGTGGAGTTCACTTTCATGCAAAAACGTATTTCTTCCAACTATAGGTTTATTAAAAGGAAGAGGTATCCCTGAATATTTTTCAACAAGTTTACTCAACTCATAAAGCTTGGAAAGATCAATACCTGTATCAATACCGTATAACATTTCTAATGATACAACAACTTCCTCTAATGATGTATTTCCTGCACGATCTCCAAGTTTATTTACTACTAGATCCATAAATGTAGCTCCTTGTTCTACTGCTGCGATGGTAGAAGCAGTTCCCAGTCCAAAATCATCATGAACATGAATACCTATTGGGATTTTATTAACAACTGGTTTAATTTTCTTTATCATATATGAAATTGCGGATACATTACATGCTCCTACAGTATCATAAAGCATTACCATCTTAACATCATTTTTAACTCCTTTTTCTATTGCGTTTATGAGAATAGATAAATCAGAACGAGTTGCGTCCACACAATCTAATATTGCATTGCCTCCTAGCCGTCTGATTCTTTTTAATAACGAAGGTATTAATGAAATAATAACTTCAGGAGTAATTTTTTTATCATCAGTGAATAATCCAAGTTGCCAATCGGTTAGTACAATTCCAAAGCCAATAAAATCGCAATTAGCTTCTAATGACTTATTAATCTCATTTGTCCATCTTGAAGGATTTGAACTTAAATGTGAATAGGTTTTCATTTTAATGCCCAATTCTTTTATTTTATTTGCTAAGTCCCATTGATCCTGTACCTGACCTATATAACCACAATCGATATGTTCTACATTTAATTCTTCTAATTTTTCAACAATTTTTATTTTCTCATCAAGATTGTAATATACTCCAGGAGTTTCCTCACCTTCTCTTATTGTTGAATCTCTAACAAAAACTTTTTGAGGAATTTGGAGGTTTTCTCTTAATTCATCTATATAATTAATTGGAGAAACCCACCATTTATTATTAAACCATTTTGTTTCTTTTATCAAAAGAGCCTATCCCTTTAGCTTTAATTTGATTTCATAAACTAAATAAATAAAAATTAGAAGATAAAAAGTTAAATATCTTCCTAATTTTAAATCCAATTTTATTAAATCGTAATATAAAATTAAAAGGTTAAATAATTAAATGACGAAGTCTTAAATGAAAAAATCTTACAAGTAGAGATGATTTTATTGCCAAAAATTTCTTCAATGAAAATATTAACGTTACTAACTTTTTTCTCATCTGCTTTATTCAGCATATTAACACCAATGGCTAAAGAACTTACATTTACTCTAGACTTAGGAAGTGAGGAAGTTATTACTTTAATAAATTCTATATTTTTAATGATTGGCGCAATAAGCTCACTCTTTTGGGCCGTTTTAGGGGATAAATTTTCTCGAAAAGTCTTGCTAATCTTTGCTACTTTAGAATGGTCAATTCTTATTCTATTAACAATTTTTTCTGCTGACTTTTATTCTTTATTAATGTTTCAGATTTTTACTGCAATAGGTTTTGGGGCTGCCTTGCCATTAGTTTTTTCCTTAACAATTGACCTTATTAAACCCGAAAAAAGAGGAAGAAAATTTGGGATTTTAAGTGCAGTCTATGTGTTGGGAAATGGATTAGGTCAAATTCTCTCCGGATTTTTAATTGAAATATATCCATGGCAAACACCACTTATAATTATTTCTATTGGAGGTTTTGTATGTACAGGATTACTTTTTTTGGTTCAAGAACCTCAAAGAGGAGCAATAGATGAGCTCTACAAATTTTCCCATACTAAAATTGTGGAATATGATTATAAAATCAAAATAGAAGATCTTAAAAAAATTTGGAGAATAAAATCAACAACATGGATTTTATTTTTAAATTTTGTAATGTTCATTGCTATTGGTTCTATTTCATCATTTTTTATTGCAATGCTCAGAAATGATTATTTACTTAGTCCAACGTTAGCAACTATATTTCTAATTATCGTTTTTGGAAGTCAAGTTCCTAGTGGTCCAATTTTTGGAAAATTAGGTGATAAGAGGCGTGAAGCTAATGTAAGTGGGAGAATGAAAATAGTCCTTATTTGCCTATTTAGTGGCTCTATTTTTTATATCATTGGATTTTCTATATCTTTTGTCTCTAGAACTCTTATATCTGCTTTTATTTTTCTTGTATTTGCATTCATTGCGGCATTTTTATTTGGGGGAATAGATCCTCTTACTCAAGCAACTCTTGGAGAGATAAATCCACCCAAAGTAAGGTCCACAATTTATTCTATAAATTATTTAACATATACATTTGGAAGAAGTATCAGCATAATTCTTCTTGGACTATTCTATAACCTATTTAATCTCCAATATAGTCCGGGATATTTCATATTAGTAATATTGGCATTGCTTTGTAGCGTACTTTTATTACCTATCTTGAAATATATTCCAAAAGATATCGAAAAAATTAAATCGGGACAATTATAATAGCAAATAGGTTATCAATGCTAATAAATGAAGATCTATGCATAGGTTGTCGGCAATGTGTTATAGTATGTACTGTTCAAGCAATAAAATTAGAAAATGAAAAAGCCTTTATAGATAGAAATAAATGTATAGAATGTTCAGTATGTTATCAGTATGCTGATTGCCCTACGAAAGCAATTAAACCAGAACGTCTCAATTGGCCTCGAATAATCAGAAATCCTTTCAGTAGTGTAGTAAGTACTCATAAATTAACGGAATTACCTGGCAGGGGTACCGAAGAAATGAAAACAAATGATATTACTAATCGTTATAAATATGGACAGATTGGTTTTTCAATAGAGATTGGACGTCCTGGTATTGGAACCCTTTTAAAAAATATTGAACTATTTACAACTCGCTTGTCTAAAGTTGGTGTAATTTATGAAAAAGAAAGTCCAGTTACAGCAATTATAATTGATGCGGAGGGCCACATTAACCCAGAATTAAAAGAAGAAAGAGTACTTTCTGCTATAATTGAATTCAAAATTTCAGAAAATAAATTAAACAAAGTTCTGAAAGTAATTAGAGATATAGGTGAAATAATTGACACGGTGTTTACTGTTGGAGTTATTACCAGAGTAGGTGAAGATGATTCTATTCCGGTTATAAATCTATTAGAAAAAGAAGGTTTTAATGTTCAACCAAATGCTAAAGTAAATTTAGGATTAGGAAAAAGGTGATATAAATTACCCATTCTTTACACAGAAAAGGAACTGTAAACAGTTTAAAAAAAGATTACGTGCTATTAACATGTCTCGCAAAAGGTTTTAACAGGGAGAATATAGAAAGTCGAAAAAAATTGATAAAGATCGCTGAGATATTTAAACAAAATAATCCTGTAAATATTATCCCAGAATTTACATGGAAAATCTCTCCAGTTATCACTGCAGTTTATGATAATATCCACTCTGTAAAAGATGTAATTCAAAACCTAAAAAAGGCAGAGTTAGGAATTTCAATAGTTATAAGTGGCTTAATATCAGAAATTAAAAAGTTATTGGATGATATGGGTTTAAATATGCATACAATTCATTTATCATTAGGTATATTTGGTAAGAAAGAATTATTACCACCCGAACAAAAGGTTTTAGAAATAACAACAATGTGTGGGCATCATTGCATATCAACTCAATCTGTTAAGTATTACATTGATTTGATTAGAGAAGGAAAAATTTCAATCGAAAAAGCAGCACAAAATTTAGCTAAACCATGTATTTGTGGAATATTTAATACCTCACGAGCAATCGAGGTTTTAAATGAACTTAAAGAATGAAGTTTTACAATCTTTTTATTAAACGGGAATAAAATGAAACCGTTATTTTATTAATTCATTTGCTAAATTTTCAAGTTCTTTTTCAGAAATATATTTTTGATGTTTTATTTTTTCTTGTATTTTCTTCAGAATAATTTTAAGATGTTCTTCAGTGGGACTTAAACCCATTTTTTCCAATTTTACTTTTATTGCCCTGCTTTGGAGAGTAGTAGGACCAAATATTAATTTCCGGGTTTGTCCAACTACTTGAGGTTGAAACAGTTCCCATGTTACCCAATTTCCTCTCAAGATCTGTTCTACATGTAAATCTGATTCATGCACAAAACAATTCTTTCCCACTATTGGTTTATGAGGTTGCAATGGAATTTTGCTATATTTCTCAACAAGTTGAGAAATCTCCATTATCATATCAAGTTTTAAACCTAAATCAATTCCATATAAAATTTCTAAAGCCATTATTATTTCTTCAGTTGCCGCATTGCCTGCTCTATCACCTAAGCCATTAAAAACTACATCTACAACTTCTGCACCTCCTTCAACTCCTGCAAGTGTATTTGCTACAGCTAATCCTAAATCCTGATGTGCATGCACCTCAACTGAAATATCTTTAACAATGTTTTTAGTAAATTTTACCACATCCTTAAAAGCAATTGGAAGAGTACATCCATTTCCATCATATACAACAACCCGATCTACTCCTGCATCAACAGCAAGATGTAAAAATTTTTCCCAATATTTTGGAATTATACGCCCTGAACCAAAAGCTACATATGCGCCTTGATCTTTTGCATATTTTATACCCTCTGAAATTCTGTTAAAAACATCATTTCTTGTTTTTAAAGCAGGTCCAGGGACAAGTAAAAAATTGATATGATCTGCTTCGGCAGCCAAAATATCATCAACTTCTTTCTCAATATCTTCAACATACATTCTGGCATGTGATGATAATTTCATCTTGATCCCATCTTTTTTAAGAGCCTTGAATGTTTCAGCATGCTCTTTAATACCCGCAGCATAGCCAACTTCTATTTCAGGAATGCCCATTTCTTCTAATAATTTAGCGATCTCGATTTTTTGATCGATAGTGAAATAAGTCCCGGGTGTTTCCTCACCTTCTCTTAATGTATCATCTTTAATAATTACCTTTTTTGGTAAATCCATTTGATTTCGTATCGATTCAAAGAAATTCCATTCAAAACTCCACCACCGTTGATCTTTATCCATCCTCATCGATGCCCACGCATTCATCCACATTGAACTCACCTTATTTATTATCCAATATTTTTGATTAATCATATATTATATTCTAATTTAATATATTTTGAAATAAAATTTATGAGGTTAAAAATATGCCAGTCGTTCATGTAAATATGTGGAAAGGAATTTCCGAAGAAAGAGTTAAACAAATAATAACGGGAATAACTAAAGTATTTGTTGATATGGATATCCCTGCTCGAGCAGTAGAAGTAATTGTACATGAAATTCCAAAATCTCATTGGGGTATTGAAGGCAAACCAGCTACGGAATCTCGTCCAGATGCTGAACCACCTCAATGACACATAAATCATTCCAAATGTATTTGATCCGTTTCTTAACGGCTTCTATAGGCTCTGAGGATAATCTATCTAGGTAGTAATTATTTTATTATTCTTGAATGATTCAAGAAGTTTAGGATATGTTTGATTAGTAAAAAAACAAGCTTGCAAAAAATATGAACAAGTAGCCCAAGACAAATATTTAGAATAAAAAAAGTGAAAAGTCCAAATGGTTAGATGATTAATGTTTGCTATCGTCAGCTTATTAAGTTTGATTTTTCAAACTGATATCCTTCAAGGGCTTTCAAACCCTCCTCTATTAATACAGGGCCGATGATTTCTATCCACTGGTGAGGTTTAAGAAGGGTTCGACAATCTGTTTTGGTCGTTCCGCCACTGATCTTTTGGAGCATTTTTTGCGAAACGCTAAAGACGATCTTGGTGATCCGCGCACAAAACACCGCTCCTGAGCAAAGCATACATGGTTCCGTACTACAATACAAGCTAAATCCTTCCAAGTTCATAAGTTTGTTCTTTTGACAATAATCCCGGATTAGTACATTTTCTGCATGCGCCGTAGGGTCGGAAGTGGCATAAATCTGATTCCCTCCTTCTGCTACGATCTCATTATTTTTAACTAGTACAGCACCAAACGGTTCCTGCCCATTCTCTCGCGCTTGCTTTGCCAATTGGATGGCACGTCGCAGAAAAAATTCGTCTCTTTCATTCATAATAATCCTTCCGAGCTTTAGTTGTATTAGTTCTTCTCCACCAATTCGTGCACCATTGGTAAACATTTCGATAACAGATGAAACACATCATCCAATGACTGTAATATTCCGGGATGTATTTTGTTTACCTTCATTAAATTCAACTCATCAACATCGACTATATCTGAAACACCAAGCAAAGAGATTGCTGGTATATTGTATAGCGCACCCAGAAGATATACTGCACAACTCTCCATATCGACCGAATTACATTTATGTAACCTCCAAGTGTTAATCGCTTCGGGTGGTTCACAAAAAAGAGTATCCGAGCTCCAGAGAATATCTTGCCGCTCCCGCCGATTCCGCTCCCCTTTATTATTATTAAATATAGCATAAATCGGTTCAGGACTGTCTACCGACCAATAACTACCGTTTAGGGTTGGATATTTCCAAGTTTCTAAAGTTTCTATAACATGATTTTGAAATAACGGATTATCTATCAAATGCGCTGCATTTTCCTGTAAATATTGTAAAGAAGTTCCATCAGTAAGAAAAACAGTCTTCGGAATAACCATGTTTCCGAGAGTCAAGCCTGTTTCTGTAGAGTGATTATCCTCCAAGGTGGTTTTTAATCCTCCGCAAAAGTCTATGCGAATGGCGGCCTTACAATGGCAAATTTTAAGGGCTTCCATTACTATTGCTGTGCTGGGGCTCCCCATGTTCGTCTGGATTATGGAAACTTCAACATTATTCAATTTTCCATTGCAAACCAGCCCATGAATGCTCCTCTTTTTCAATTTATGGACAATATATCG
>JBHLKA010000010.1:0-40211 GCA_048887145.1 Candidatus Hodarchaeota archaeon | reverse complement strand
AATACATTTAGTAATATAGCTAAATCTCTTCCTAATTATTATTTTATTTGGGTTGGACCAATAAATAAAAATCCAGACATTGATGAAGCATTAAAATTAAAAAATGTAGTTTTTACTGGGTTTTATGATGATATAAGGGAGGCATATTATGGATCAGATTTATTTTTAAGCACATCTTTAAATGAAAATCAAGGAATCCCATTAATTGAAGCAGCTATATGCAAACTCCCCATTGTAGCTAGAGATATTCCTGTATATGATTGGATTGAACATAATTATTCATGTTGTAAAGCTAAAACCATAGATGAATTTATTGACAGTATTAAAAAGATAATGTCTAACATCGATTTTAAAGCAAAAATCATAAATAATGCTTACAATAGAGCAGCAGAATTACATGATTTCAATAAAATCGGAAATAAAATTGAAGAATTATATAAAAGAGCTATCATTATTAAGAAAATCTGGAATACCAAAAGAAACAAATAAAAATATATTTAATTGTTCTTTTATACAAATATTCGTGAGTATTTAGAAAAAATCTTTCCTATGAAGTTGAAATCGTACATTGCTTATTTTAAAAAGATCTTGAAGGTATTTTGGGGATATAAATCATTTAAAGCTGCGTTCTATATTCAAATAGGTTTTATTATTACATCCATCATTTTAACACTTACATTTCTCCGTGATACTAATGATTTTCTTGTTTTTTACAGATCTGCTGAAGTGTTTCTTAATAATTTCCAAGAGTTATATAATCCCGTTGAATATGGTTCAGCATGGGAATATAGATACTTTCCATTATCTCCTCTAGTATTTATCCCATTTTACATCTTAGGATTTGATGTGGGATTCATTACATTTACAATTTTTAACTTTATTGTAAATCTGTTAATTTGTATAATTTTATTTAGGATTATCAATATGTTAAAAACCAATCAAACGGAAAAAGATAAAATTGACATAATTTATTATATTTCTGTATACTTAATAGGAGTACCTCAGTTAGTGAACTACTTCTTAGGTCAGATAAATTTATATGTTACTTTTTTAACTTTATTAGCCCTTTATATATTCCTTAAATATGAAAGCATAAAATGGGATTTCATTGGAAGCATAATTTTAGGAACTAGTGTAATACTAAAGCCCATTACAGTTTTATTAATACCATTTTTAATATTAATAAGTATTAATTTAAAGAAAAGGAAAATCAATTTTTTAATTAAAAGAAGTGTTTTAAGATTGTTTAGCGCCATGATACCAATATTTTTTAACGTGCTTGTGTTTATAATTTATTCTAATTTATGGAATGGCTTTATGGAAGTTAATTTTACAGGATCTAATCCCACAGACGTAAGTTTTTCTTTTAGCTTAACTAAATTAATAATGAATTTCTTTGTTTTTTATAATATAAATTTTAATCAAACACTCATTTTCTTTATAGTTTTAATAATATTTGGATTATTAGGATTTTTTATTTATGTTTTTAGAAGAAATACAAAGAATTCAATACTTATTGGTTTTATTTTTGGAATTTTAATTACTTATATCAGTTATTTTGAAGTATGGGAGCATCATCTTTTAACTTTAATACCATTTGTGATTATCTTCCTTTCTATTTTACCAAATAATTCAAATATTTTGAAAAGATTTATCATACCAAGTTTTTATGTCTATAATTTTCTACATCTTGCATTTCTCTTAATATTTGTACTTACATACAATTTTTTCCCCTATAATTTTGGAGTAACAATATTTCTCATTTTAAATTTTTATGGGATAATTAAATATTGCATAAGTAAAAATAGAAAGAAATCTGATGAGTAATTTATAATCGAATAGTTAAAATTAAATAACTTCAATTCCCAACTTTAATTGAATTATATTTCAAATTTAAAATCCAGAAATCCGATAGATGAGTTGATAAAATGGTTCAAGAGTTTTTAATCATTTTTATTCCAGCATTCACTTTAGGTTTTTTACATACAGCTATTCCATGTGAAGATAAAGCAATATTTTTTTTCTGGTCTTTTGGAATCGCAAAAAATCCAAAAAGAAGTATAATCATTCTGGCTCTTTATGGAGTTGGTTCAATGACCTCTAATATGATTATTGCTGGAGGAACTGTTTTAGCAAGCTTTTTTATTAAACTTATAATTCCAAATTGGGTACCGGATCCTTATGTTATTAATTTTTTTGGTGCTTTTACTTCTATGTTTGCGGGTATATTGCTTCTATTTTTTATTACAAGACGTGGTTATGTGCCCCATTCAAAATATTCAAAAGACATAGTGAGCTTAAATTGGGAAAGTAAAAAAACACCATACTTTTTTGGAATTTTAGTAGGATTTGCTCCGTGTATATTTGAATTAATTGTATATTCTTGGTGCTTACAGTATTCTTTGGGTCCTACGCTTCTTCAGGGCTTTTTGGTGGTGTTCTTTTTCTCTTTTGGTACATTTGTGGGTTTATTTCCTCTTGCTTTAGCAAAGCAGGGTACCTCACATATTGTAAAACAAAAAGATCAAAGTAAAAATCGCATATTCTTTATAATGATCTCAATTATTATTGTTTTTAATACTATTGTTATGATCCTATCTTTTTTGCAGATTTCTGTCTTTCCAATACATGTTTAATATAATTAAACATGTAGCAATAATTAGCTTGTACAATATTCTTTGGGTTAAGGGTTTCTTGAAGGTTTCTTAATAGTGTTTTATTTCTCTTTTAGAACATTTGTGGGTTCATTCCCTCTTACTTTAGCAAAACAGGGTACTTCACATATTGTAAAACAAAAAGATCAAGGGAAAAATAGAATATTCTTTATTATGATCTTTATTATAATTATATTTAATACAATTGTTATGATTTTGCCTTTTTTACAAATTTCTGTCTTTCCAGTGCAAAATATTTAATTAAGGAAATAAAACCAACTAGGAATAATCAAAAAATTAAAAATTTATTAATAATTCAAAATCAACAGTTGGTCTATGTTAATAATTTATATCAGTATTTTTATATATATTATAACTAAATTTTGTATTCTTAATAATAAAGGTTGATTATGAAATAATGAAATGTTTATTCTGTGATTCCAAAAAGATAGAATATACATGTGAAAGATGCAAATCGAGTTTTTGCATAAATCATATGGCAACCACAGAGAGTTGGGTATGTAAAAAACATGATCATGTATATTCAAAAGCTAGTGCTGCGGAAAAAAGTTATAGATGTACTATTGTTGAGAATAGTAACTGTCCAGAATGCAATGAGCTTTTAAGATTAGAAAGATTATCTTCTGGACAATATTATTTGCAATGTACAAATTCCAAATGTGGATGGAATTCTTATTTAAAAACTCCTGGCTTATTTTTTCCAACAAAAGAACAATTGGCAAGAGAAGCTGGTAAATACAATTTAATTCGAGGGTATCGACTAGCAATATGTCGAAGAGGTTTGAAACATATTATTGGCAAAGAAGTATGCCCTAATTGTTTTTTAGAATTATTAAAAAGATCTCATGTGACAAATTTCTCAACAATTACTAATGCTTTTAATCTTTCAGCTCAACAAATGATTAAATTAATCAATAAATATGTCGATGAGGAACGAATTTATGGCATAATTGACCAAAAAAGCCAAATGTTCTATTATATATCTCCTGAAATAAGGGAGAACATATTATCCAAAATTCAAAATGAAGGAACTATAAAGGTTGAAGATTTAGCTCTTATGTTGGATATGAGTTCTGAAATTGCTTTAAAAGTGATATATAAATTAATAAGCCAATTTCAAATTAGGGGTTCTTTCTCACAAAATAAACAATTCTATTATACTCAGAAATATATAATGGATAATTTGATTAAAGAAGTAAATGACAAAGGTCGTATCTCACTGAAAAATTTAGCTAAAATCTTTAATATTCCTATTGATCTTGTAAAATCTTTCTGTGTCAATCTGATGCGAACGGGTGCTATTAATGCGTTTTTTGCAGATCGTGGAAATGAAATAATTAATGCTGAACAGATTTATAAAGAAATTAAATCATATTCTAAAGAAAAGGGATTATTTGAGCTTTCAAAACTGGCAAATGATTTGAAAATTGCTGTGGAATTAGCGAGAAAGAATTTACATGAGCTTATTAAAACTGGAAAAATTAAGGGGATATTTACTCAAAGAAGAGAATTCATGACAAATAAACATTTAGAAAGTAAAATAAGAGAATTTGCAAAAGCATACAGAACTATGCCTTTAAGAGAATTGTCTAATAGATTAGGGGTTACAGAATCAAGCATTGAAGAAAATTTAGCACAACTTATAGGAAGGGGAGATATCGATGGTTATATCGATATGCATAAGCGTCTTTTTGTAGCATATAGCGTTCCAAGAACACAAACTCCAGGTGAGGTAATAAAAAAAGCCACAAAATCTGTATCTATAGGAGAGATCGAAGTAGTGAGAGATTACGATTTTGAAGGTGGTCAATTACACTTTAAAGTGGCTGTCAGAAATAAAAGTTCTATGGCAGTAAATAATGTAAAGGTTATATTAGACGTTCCCTCAAGTTATAAAATAAAGCAACCTTTAATAACGATCCCAGTAATCGAAAGTAAGAATTCTAGAGGTGTAGATTTTTATCTCGAACCTAAGCAATGTGGACTTTCTAATATTGGTGGTACTGTTATATATAAAGATGCTACGGGTGAGCAACACACGCTATATATTAGAAAAAAAGAGGTTCAAATAAAGTGTCCTTTAGTTGTTTCATGTTTAGCAACTATAGAAGATGTACAGATTGCAATCTCTGATCTCCCAAATGATGCTCGGGCTTTCCTAATAGCCGATTTAGACCCGCGACTAGCTTATCGTGCGGCAATTAGAACATTAAAACATTTTGATGTGAGCACAGTTACTTCTCATGAAGGAGCAGATGCTAAAGGTAATTATGAATCTGAAAGTTGGCATTGTAGCGAGGCAAAAAATACAGGTGGGCGAATTATAACTAGACTATATGTTTCAGAAGCAAGCCAATCTCTTGAAGTTCGAGTTTGGTGTGGAAATGCGGGTCAATTAACAGGATTTTTAGCAAGGATAATAGAACTATTGTTTGAGGAGATTAATATAATCAGAAAGATTAGATCTGAAGAAAGAGAAAAAACTATAGATGTTATGGCTATTACTCAGAATCTGGCGGAGATCTCGGACTATTGTATGCTTAGATGGAAGGCTCAGAACATTAGAAACAAATTACATGATACTTTCGTTCGAGTCAGAAAAATTATTGGTGATAATGAAGCTGTTTTAGGGCGTCTTGAATTTTGGTTAACTCAACTTAACAAATACGGGAAAGATGATAAAATCAGCGATCCTGATGCTGATAAGCTAGTGGAAGATGTTGAAAAATTCAAAAGTGTTATTGCAAGAGCAATAAAATTATAGCAATTATACATATAAAGCATAAACCCCCAGATTTTTAATAATGAATATTTATATATTTTAATGCTTCTTATTATAATTAATTATTAAGGTAAGGTGTTTATTATCCCAATTATATCAATTAGCATAAATGAACAACTAAGAAAATTCATAAATAAATTAGTATCAAAAAATCGATATGAAAACAAATCTAAACTAATCAGAGACGCGCTATTGCGATTAATGTCGACAATTGATGTTTCGAGTATTGAATCTGTTGGTGAAATTACACCATCAAGTAAAAATATAGTAGGAAATTTAATTATTGTTGCTCCACTTGATTCGAACATTCAAAGAAAATTAAATAAGATTGAGTCAGAATATAATGATCAAATTGTTAGTAAAAATCAGCATTTTCAAGGGGAAAATAGTATAAATTTTATTATATTCGAAGGAGAAATTCAAACTTTTCAAAATTTTGTTGTTGAAATTAATGGTATTAAGGAAATCAGAAACTTTCGATATTTAATAATTAACTAATTAATTAAGTGAAGTTTTTCACATTATCTTCTTTTATATGTTAAAACGATTAAATTTAAAGTAAATTCTATTTTTATATCTTTAATTAAGCTTTATTATCGATATACAGGATATGAAAATTGAATGAATCCAATTTAGATATTTACCGTAAATTACAGCAACACCTTGATCAATTACCAATTGGTTATCCCGCAACCAAATCTGGTGTTGAATTACGGTTATTAAAATATGTATTCACTCCAGAGGAAGCTGAGATCGCAATAAATTTAAGATTTGTTCCGGAACCTATAGAAAAAATTTACCGTAGAGTAAAAAAAAAAGTAAGTTCAATTGAAGAACTTGAAAAAATTTTGTATACAACATATAAAAAGGGAGGAATACGTATTAAAAGAAAAAAAAAAGGAAATGACATAGTAAAATTATATCAAAATGCATTTTTGGCAGTTGGTATGTTTGAATACCAATTAAAACGGCTTACAAAAGAATATTATGAAGATTTTGAACATTATATGGATGAGGCATTTCGTGATGAAGTTACAAGCACAAAGATAAACCAATTACGTACAATTCCTGTAGAAAAAAGTATTCCCTCTAATCACAATATTGCTACTCATGATCAGCTAAGAAAACTTATTGAAAACGCTGAGCGAATTTTGGTAATGGAATGTGTTTGTAGAAAGGGAAAGGATCTCATTGGAAAACCTTGTAAACAATCTGATATGCGTGAATTATGTTTTGTTTTAAATGATTCTGTTGATCATGCACTTGATCTAGATTGGGGACGAGTTATTTCTAAGGAGGAAGCGCTTGAAATTCTTGAAAAGGTACAAGAAGAGGGTTTATTAATTCAACCTGGAAATGCATTAAATCCCAGTTTTATCTGTTGTTGTTGTGGATGTTGTTGTGATTTAATTACAAATCTTAAAAAATTAGAAAAACCATGGGAACTAATTTATTCGAATTATTATGCTGAAATTGACCCCGACGTATGCATTGGCTGTGAAACGTGTGTAGATAGGTGTCAAATGGATGCGATTCAAGTAGTTGATAATTTAGCGAAAGTTAATCAAGATTTATGTATTGGTTGTGGGAATTGTATCACATCATGCCCCGAGAAAGCTTTAGCACTTATAAAGAAAGAAAGGGAATATGTCCCTCCAAAGGATACCACAGAATTATACATGAAAATTATGCACAAAAGAGCTGAATTAAGAAGATTTGAAAAAGGTATTGAGTAATCTTATTAAGAGGTGAAATTTATGGGTAAAAATAAATATGGTAAAGGATTCCAAAAAAAGGATACTGGAACAAAAGGAAGTAGAAAAAATAGTGGTGTGCCCTTTCATGGGGGAAAAATCAAAGCAAGTCATATTTTGGTTGAAAAATTTAGTAAAGCCCAAGAGGTATATGAAGATTTACAAGCAGGTGAAAATTTCGAAAATTTAGCAAGAACCTTCTCTATTTGTCCTAGTAAAAAAAGGGGAGGAAATTTAGGAGAATTTTCGAAAGGGGAGATGGTTCCTGAATTTTGGAATGCGAGTATTAAACTAAAAATAGGAGAGATTTCACAACCAGTTAAATCTCGATTTGGTTATCATATAATTAAACGGACTAGTTAGAAAAAATTTAAGATAAATAGCCCGGCACGGATTCGAACCGTGGTGTCCCTTTCAGAGTATGTCGCTACCCTAAATCTCGGGATTCAGAGTCCCAAATGCTTGGCCACTACACTACCGGGCTATATCATAGAGATAAATTAATTATCAATAATTTAAGATTTCTAAAAAACCTTTCTTCACTATTAAGATTGAAATAACGTGTTAATAAATGTAATTTTTCATATATGATTTATTTTTAATAAGGATAGATTTTTATTATAACATGGTTTTATATTTTATTGGATTACACAACATTAAAGGAGGATACTTTTAAATAGTTTTAAAAAACTAATTTTTAAACCCCGTGACTGAAACAACAAAAAACCCCGTATAAAAAAATTTGTTATTATCCTCCTGTGTAATCCTACTTCAATTTATATCAATATATTATCACAATATTTTAAATATAATTTTAAAAAATACATTGTTTTAAATTAGTCTTAGATTCTTTAGGAGGATTTTTTAAATGAATCATGAATTTGCGCAAAATACTTATCAGACATTCCTGCAATATAATCTCTAACTATAAGTGTTAATTTATTTTGGTTTTTTAAGGGATAATAATAAGTAGAATATTTGTTATCATCTATGTAATCAATGTGGTCTACAAAAATAGGAGCTTTAAAATCTTCTTCTTCTAAATGCTTTAATGATTCAATCCAAATTAATTCAAATTTATCTTTTAATTTTTGAATATATGGCTTATTAGTTCCAAAATAATCTCGTCTATTATAAATTTTTTCATAATTAAATTGTTTTAATTCCTTCAATGCTTCAAATACTTCTTCACTATACCCAATAGTATTGTTATCCAAACTGTATTTAAAGAGATCCATTATTAAAGACTTCATAATTTTTCGATTTGTATCTCCTAGAACTCTTTTACAAGTCTCAGGGATGTCTTTCCTTTCTATATACTTTAATAAAATAGCATCCTCAATATCTCTACCTACGTATGAAATCGTATCTGCAAATCTCACGGCAATTCCTTCATAAGACATTGGGACACGTTTTATTTTATTTTGAGTAAAACTTTCATTATATTCTCTAAAAAAGTCATCCCAGTTTTTTCCATTAACTTTTTGTGGTTTCAATTCCCTTTCATTTATTTCTCCATCATGACATAATATTCCATCAAGAACTTGCAAAGTTAAATTAAGACCTCTTGCTGGTTTCTTAGGGAAGCGCTTTTCAAGATAAAAAACCCATCTAATTCCTTGAGCATTATGATTAAATGTTCCTATCTCAAATTTTCTACTTATTTCTTCTAAGATCTGTTCACCTAAGTGACCATAACATGTGTGACCAATATCATGAGCAAGAGAACATGCTTCTATTAAATCAGTATTTAGTTTTAATACTCGACCAATTTGGCGCGCTACTCTCGAAACCAAGATTACATGTAATGAACGATGAGTAATATTAGCGTTATTTATTTCAAAGAAGACTTGTGTTTTATCAATATAGCGTGCGTATGCCTTGCTGTGGACAATTCTATCAACATCTCTGAAGAATGGGGGGCGAATATCGTTATTATATTCATTTTCTTTTTCATGATAATATCTTATAGCTTGAGAATCTAAAATGCCATGTATTCCTACTTCTGTATCCTTTCTCATTCTTAATCTGAGTTCCTCTATTTTTTTGATATCCATGCATGTCAACCGGCTATATTGTTCATATAAAGAAATTTTTATTAAATTATAAACCTTTATTTAAGGATTAAGAATAAAACAACTTCAAAATTAGAAATTATTATAATTGGAACTAAAAACTTCCAAATTTTAATTTTATAGCGTCATAGGGGCATTTTTCTTTACATTTCAAACAGAGATTACATTCACCTTTACCTGTAAAAAATTCAAAAGGCTCATCTAAGATCCGAATTTGTTTTGGACAAACACGTTCACATTCGCCACATTCAGATCTTCCTACGCACTTAACAGGATTTCTTGATAACTTTAAGAATGAATAATCAGTAACAGCAGCTGATACTGCAGCAAATGGGCAAAAGTATCTACAGTAGAATCTAGGATAACGTAATGAAAGAATTATAATAATTAAATAAATTATAAATATAATAAAACCACCAAAATTGGAAAAGAGAGGTCCCAATCCCCCAGATACATAAATATCCATAGCCATTTTTGGGAAAAATACAAAAATATATTCAGAGAGGGAAAAGAAGCCGACTGGTTTTTGAGCCAACGATCCTAATTGAGTATAAAAATCAAACCAAAATGCATAATTAGTAGCCGCAGTAACTCCAAGAGGTACAATAAGAATTATTAATATGATAATAATGACATATTTAACGTTCAATAAAGTCTTATGAGTTTTCAATTTCATTGGTTTCTTCTTTACAGGAATTGCGGCGCATAAATCTTGAATTGAGCCAATAGGACATATCCATCCACAAAAAAATCTATTAGTAAATAATAATATTAACAAAAGAACTCCTATCAAAAAGAATGGAATATCACCAATTGCGATACTATAAAATATTGCTTCAACGATACCCATCCCCTCTGATAAAGGATTTCTTGGCGAGTTTAAAACAGGAAGTACTTTTAAAAAGCTTTCTATACCTACTAGGTTAATTGAGAAGATAAATTCAAGAATGATAAAGTTTATTAATAAAAAAGAAAGAATCTGTACAATCCGTCTAGCTAAGGTTGTTAAATGATCTCTTATTTTGAAATTTCTAAAAACCAAAACTACCACTTAAAGAAGATTTTAAATTAATAAATAATTGGTTTTTAAAAAAATTAATTCTTAGCAATTGATATTTTAAAGATATGAATTCTATTTTAGACTTTCATCTAATAATTCATATCTCTATTTTAAAAGAAATATATTGAAAGAAATAAAAGGAGTGAACCCATGAATTTTTTCTATTTAAGTAAAATTGTTTCCCGATTTTTTGGAGATTTAGTGGCTTTTCTTAATTTTTTATGAATCATTGTAGAAAGACTCACACATTTGCTTTCTTCTCCATGATTAGTAATTACAACCTTTGGTCGTGGCTGAATACGTCGTAGAAATTGAGAAATTTGACTTCTTGATGAATGTCCACTAAATCCTTCAAGTGTAAAAACATTAATATTTAACTTTACAAGCTGTGTTCTGCCTTTAGCATCAACATATTGAAATTCTCTGAATCCTTTTTGGATACGGGAACCTAAGGTGCCATTAACTTGGTAGGATACGAAAATTAATGAGTTATTTTTATCTTCTGCTAATGACCTAAGATATTGTACCGATGGTCCACCTATTAACATACCACTCGTAGCTAAAATAATACATGGACCTCCTGTAATAATATCCAATCTCTCATCTGGAGTACTTATTGTAGTGAAGAATTCACTTAAAAATGGATTTTTACCTTGATGAAGTATTTTTTCTCTTAAATCAGAACTAAGAAAATCAGGATGAGCTGTGTGAATTGCTGTTGCCTCGGCAATTAAACCATCTAAGAATATTGGGACTCTATCTATTAAACCCTTCGAAATAAATTCCTCAAGTATAATTATTAACTCTTGAGCTCTCCCTACAGCTAAAACAGGGACTAGCACCTTTCCACCACGCTTAAGTGTCGAGGTTAAAATTTGTCTAAGTTCTCTTTCTGAATCTTGACGACTTGGAATACGATCTTGCGGACCACCGTATGTTGCTTCGAGAAGGAGAGCTTCGACTCTTGGGAACTTTACTGCCGCCTTTTCAAGCAATCTGGTCTTCTGAAATTTGAAATCTCCAGTGTAAATAAAATTATAACCGCCCTTTCCGAAATGTAGATGGATTATTGAAGAACCTAATATATGACCTGAATTATGTAGTGTAAGTTTTATATCTGGTGCTATATCTGTAACTTTTCCCCATGAAAGAGGAACTGTATGCAATACCGTTTTTTTAACATCTCTTCTCGAATAAGGAGGTGGTATACCTTCTTTTTCACAAATTTGAACAAAATCCAATTGAAGCATAGTAGATAAATTGCGAGTTGGTAAAGTACAATATACTGGTCCCCTATAGCCATATTTATAAAGAAAAGGAACCATACCACAATGATCTAGATGTGCATGAGAGATAATAACTGCATCAAGATCTCGTATTGAAAATTCAGGGACGTCAAAAAAAGGAAATTTATCATTATTGTTTCCTACATTTAAACCCACATCAAGTAATATATTACTATCCCGTGTTTGCATTAAAATGCAGGATCTTCCAACTTCCCGAAACCCACCTAGAGCCGTCAATCTAATATCCAAATCTTTAAAAAGGATTGGGCGATGAATTCTTTTTCCAATCTTTAAAAGGATATCTTTTTGGCTTTGGCGCTCTCTTGTTAACATTCCTCTAATAAGACCAATTGTTTTAGATGTTAATGGTGGTGTTCTTATTGTTTTAGGTTGCCAGAACGTATTTACCCTTATTTCCTTCAAATTAACTCCTTTTTTCCCTATAACAAGACCAGGTTTACCAGACTCAATAATTACTTCGCCACGAGTATGATCAAATTCTATATTTGAAATTTCTGCCTCTTCACCTATTAGGTTTCTAATATATTCTTCAGTTTCCGAAGGTTCCTTACGCTTTTCGACATTCCATCTAAATACTACCCTTTTTCTCATAGTTTTAGCTAAATCTTTTAAAATATCAGAACTTTCAATCACATCAAGATTAGAATTTTCAGAATATACGGCTATTTCAGGACCTTCAAATTCAATTTTTTGTACTTCAATATCAGGAGGAAGATTTTGTATAATCTCGTTTTTAATTCTTTCTAATTCTTGTTCGGAACTCATAAAACTTCAGTTTTTTAAATTAGTTCTTAAATTTTTATTTAAGAATTCCATAAATTATATTTTTATTATCGAATAAGATTTTAATATATCTCAATTATTTCTAAATTGTGTACACATGAATATAATATATTTTTAAATAATATTTTTTAAACAAACAGAATGCATTTCTCTTAGATAATAAGAGAGAAATTTTAAAAGATCAAATATAAGAATAAATGACTTCTATTTTCTAAGATATATATAAGTTAATCACATAAAAACCTTTTTATTATGGAGAATAGGAGAATTCATACGTTTAAATAATATGCTTACGATATTAAAGCCGTTATATATACTCTATTTGAGTAAAATTTTTTTAAAAAAGAAATATTAAAGGATCTATGTCAAAAGTAAAAAAAATAGGGGCAATAGCTTCCGGATCGGGCAGTAATTTTGAAGCTATAGTAAAAGCATGTGAAAATGGAATTTTAAAGAATAAAGCAAAAGTGGAAGTCTTGATCTGTAATAAATCTGGAGCCTTTTGTATGGAACGTGCTAAAAGGTATAACATTCCCTATTTTTTAATAGAATCTGATAAGTATCTCCATTTGCCAAGGGAAGAATTCGATCGAAAAATGATAACCATATTAAAAAAATATGAATGTGATTTAATTGTATTAGTTGGTTATATGAGGTTAGTAAGTCAGAAGTTTATTGAGAGTTTTAAGGGAAATGTTATGAATATACATCCTGCATTATTACCTTCTTTCAGAGGCATGCATGCCCATAAAGATGCCTTGGAATATGGAGTAAAAGTTTCTGGAGCTACAGTTCATTTTGTGGATATAGAAACTGATCATGGTCCTATCATAATTCAAAAATGTGTCCCTGTATATGATACTGATACTGAAGAGACTTTAGGCCCAAGAGTTTTAGAATGGGAACATAAAATTTTCCCCAAAGCGATTGAGTTATATTGTGATGGGAGGTTACATATAGATAACAGAATAGTAAGAATAGACGGAGAAGTAAAATTGTAAGTAATTCCATTATATAATGCGGGAAATGATTTCATTGAAAACTCTGACCCAACTGAAAATTGAAAATATGAATTCAATTTTATGAAGATGATCTTGAGTTATGAGAATCATCATTTCCCGCTCCTTTTTAAGTTCCAATAATCCTAAAATTTTAATCGAAAGTATGATTGATCATTCATATATCATATTAAGAAACTGAATAGGTAATAGCAATGCCACGCCGTAAGGAAATTACAGATATACTAAGAATGATGGAACAAACGGAGAATATCAGAAATTTTGGACTTGTTGGGCATATAGACCATGGTAAAACCACCCTTTCTGACTCATTATTAAGTGAGGCTGGTTTTTTATCACCGGATTTAGCTGGTGAAGCTAGAGCTCTTGATTATCTAGAAGAAGAACAACAACGTGGAATTACCATGAAATCTGCCAATATCTCATTGTACTATGAGAAGACATTGGAAGACCATAAACCTTTTCTTATTAATTTAGTTGATACCCCAGGACACTTAGATTTTAGTGGTAAAGTCACGCGAGCTTTAAGGTTAGTTGATGGAGTTGTGGTTGTGGTTGACGCAGTTGAAGAAATTATCACTCAATCTGAAACAGTAATTAAACAAGCCCTACAAGAACGAGTTAAACCCATCCTATATATAAATAAAGTGGACCGCCTTATCCGAGAATTAAAATTGACTGACGTGGAGATACGAAAAAAATACACTAGAATTATTAATGATTTTAATAAACTAATTAAAAGATATGCCGATAAACCATTCAAAAAAGAATGGCAAGTATCCCCAGCTAATGGAAATGTTGCTTTTGGATCCGCACTTCATAAATGGGGTTTTACATTAAGAATCTTAGAAAAGAGTGATCTTAAATTTAATGATATAAGAGCTAGATATAAAAAAGAAACTTATTCAAAAGAAACTTATTCAGATTTGGCTATATATTTTCCGATTGATAAAGCCATTTTAGAAATGGTTGTAGATCATCTTCCTAATCCTAAAGAAGCTCAGAAATATAGAATTGAAAAGATCTGGGACGGAGATGTCAATTCAGAGATAGGAAACGCTATGAGAGAATGTGATCCTAATGGTCCATTAGTGATTTGTATGAGTAAAGTACAAGTTGATAAACAAAACCTTATAGCTACAGGAAGAATTTTCTCGGGGATTTGCTCAAAAAAAGAAGAGGTATTTCTATTAAGAGAAAATAATTATGAAGTAATTCAACGCACAGCTATATTTATGGGTCAAAGAAGAGAACAGGTTGAGAAAGTACATGTTGGAAATATAGTGGCAGTAGAAGGTCTTAAAAGGCTAAAAAGTGGTGAAACCATTGTTGATAGTAATTATATAGATAAAATGGTTCCGTTTGAAGATGTAAAATATGTAACCACCCCGGTTGTGACAGTGTCGATTGAGCCTGAATATTTAAGGGATATGGATGAAATGAGAAAATTAATTGAAAATCTATTAATTGAAGACCCAAATTTAAGATTTGAAATCAATGAGGAAAACGGTGAATTCTTATTATCAGGTATGGGACCATTACATCTTGAAGTTACAGCTAAGGAAATTGAAAAAAGGGGTATAAATGTTTCAATATCGGAACCAAGGGCAGTTTTCAAAGAATCGTGTCGATCCTATTCACCAATAATTACTGTAAATTCATCTAATAATCAGAATTCCCTTTCAATTAAGATTGAGAGATTGGATCGCGAAACAGCGAGTTTTTTACAATCCATAAATATTAATTCATTTAAACCCTTAAGTGCTTTAAAAGAAGTTTTGGAAGAGAAGACAAATCTGAAAGAACTTGATATTGAGCACTTTTTGAAATTTGATAGCGACCAAAATCTCTTAATTTATAATGGAAGTTATCATCTAAATGAATTTTTTAAGAATATTATTATTGAAATTTTCAAAAAAATCCAATTAAACGGGCCGCTTTGTGGTGAAAAACTAACTGAACTTAAAATTAACATTGAAAATCTGAAGATTGATAATTTAGATGAGGAGAATGCTTTTACCGAATTATCTACTATGCTTTATGAAGCAATAAAAAAAGGACTTAACGAAGCTGGTTTAATATTACTAGAACCATTATATCATTGTATTATCCAACTTCCTCCAGATTATATTAAAAATGTACTAACATTACTTACGAAATATTCAGCTAAAATTAAAAATATAAATCAGGAGAAAGAATATCAAGCAATCATTGAAATATTAATCCCCGTTAGAAATTCAATGAAATTTGCTGAGGATATACGATCTGTCACTTCAGGAAGAGCTTTCTGGCAAAATGAATTTTATGCTTTTTTGGAAGTTCCAGATCACGAGGCAAATACGATAATTAATAACCTACGGTTTATAAAAGGACTTTCATGGTAAAAATGTGAATATATGCGCCCGCCGGGAATTGAACCCGGGACGCTGGCTTGGGAAGCCAGCATATTACCACTATACTACGAGCGCTTAATGCTTATTATGCAAATTATCATAATTATATTATTAAATTAAACTTTATGAATACTAAGAAGAGTTAAAAATTTATTTAGCAATCGATCTTATTTATCATAAAGTTAGTTGTTTAAAAACAATTAATAGGTTAAATTGATGGAAATTGAAGAATTAAAAATAGAAAAAAGTATCTCAATTAATCATAATGATGCTCTACTTATAGTAGATATGCAAAACGACTTTATGCCTGGTGGAGCATTACCAGTTGAAGAAGGTGATCAAATAATTGATGATATCAACAGCCTAGCGTTAAAATTCAATACCAATCATAGTAAAATCGTATTAACTCAAGATTGGCATCCTAGAAATCATTTATCTTTTGCCAGCAATCATCCTGGGAAAAGCCCTGGCGATGAATATCAAACCGAAGCTATAGGTCCTGTGCTATGGCCTGACCATTGTGTACAAGGTTTAAAAGGAGCAGATTTTCATGAAAATCTAGATAAGCATCTAGCACATGCTATAATTCGCAAGGGGTATAATTCTCAAATCGATAGTTATTCTGGCTTTATTGAAAATGACAAGAAATCTGAAACAGGATTAGCAGGATACTTAAAATCACTAAGCATTAAGAGAATCTTTATCTGTGGTTTAGCATTAGATTACTGTTGTTACTCAACAGCTATCGATGGTGTTGATTTTGGATTTGAAGTATATTTTTTGATTGATCTAACTAAAGGAATTGACTTACCTCCTGGAAATATTTCAAATGCTTTAGAAAGCATGACCAATAAAGGTATTAAATTCGCAAAATTTGAAAGTTTTCCTTAAATTCAATACTTTTGTATAACTTGAAAGTTTTAAAATATAGTTTCATTACAGAATTAATACATTAAAAGCTTAATATCAACTTTAATTATGTATATAAACTTCCCTTACAAAAATATTTTGGTTGTATGCAGTGTAAACACCGCCAGATCACGTATGGCTGAAGGCTTTTTAAAAGATATTTTCTCGAAAATTAACTTAGGGGTTAAAATATCTTCTGGGGGGATATCTTCAAATGCTCGAGAAGGAATGTTAATATCATTGGATGCTAAATTAGCTATGGAAGAGGTTGGGATTAGTCTACCTGAAAGTGCTTTGTCAATTGATTTAAAAAGACATCCTCAATTGATAAGACAAGCGGATTTAATACTTACATTAACTAGCAAACATAAAGAAGAAATGTTCGAGTTTTTTGATATAGATAGTAAAAAAATTTTTACCATAAAAGAATTTGGTGGAGAGAGTGGAGATATTGAAGACCCTTCAATGAAGGGATTAGATGGTTTCAGAAAAGCTAGAGATGAGATAAAAGAATGTATAATGAAAGGATTAAAAAAATATATGTGAGATTTTATGTGGGAGTTTATAATAATTGCAATATTACAGGGCTTATTTGAATGGCTTCCTATATCATCTTCAGGTCAAGTAATGATTATTTCTTTGGGATTTCTTAACATTTTACCAGTAGAAGCATTCAGTCTTTCAATATGGTTACACTTAGGAACTACATTTGCGGTTATTATAAAGTTCAGAAAAGATTACATCGATATTGCTAAAGCTTTTATACCCAATAGATTTAATAGTAATCAAATTGATATTAAAAAGAGGAATTGGTTAATTTTTGGTACAATTGGCACCGCAATCACTGCTTTACCATTGTATTTTTTATTTAAAATCATTATTGTTGGAGAATTTACAGCAGTTCAGGGAGATATACTAACTCTAATAATTTCTGCTTTACTTATAATAACTGGTATTGTTTTACTTAGAATAAAAAAGATGTATGGAACAAAAGTAATAAATAATATTATAGACAAAGATTTAATGAAAGATTCCTTTCTAGCTGGATTGTTTCAAGGATGTGCGATTCTCCCAGGTATTTCTCGTTCTGGTTTTACTGTATCTACTATTCTCTTTGAGAAATATGAGCATGAGAATGCTTTAAAATTAAGTTTTTTAATGTCCGTTCCTGTTGCATTTGCATCTATTATTATTGATATTTTATTTGGGGGTTCTGTTTTCGGAATTTTAGATCCTCTTACTATAATCATTATAACAATAGTTAGCTTTATAATAGGGTATCTTACTATGGAACTATTACTAAGAATTTCAAAAAAAATTCAATTTGGATATTTCTGTATATTATATGGAATAATAGCATGGTTAGTTATTTTTCCAATCTTTATTGCTACAGGTATAAGTTAAATACTTGAAATATAATCATTAAGATAATTTACAATAATATCTTCTATATTTGGAATGCCCTTAAATCCCGGGAAATCATTTAAGTCAATTAAGTAGTATTTTCGTTTATTTAAAGGTTTTATAAGATCAAATCCAAATAGTTTAAGATTCAACCCATTTGCCAAAATATTTGCTAGTTTTTTGATACTCTCTGTTATTTTAAATTCTTGCCTTTCAATTTTTTCAACATCAATATTTTCGGGATTCTCACGTAAATAAATATAAATAGGATTTTCTCTCTTAATACCGAAGATTTTATCACCCACAACATAGATCTTTCTTTCTATTCCATCACATTCTATAAATTCTTGAATGTACACATCATAATAGGTAAAGCTTTTATATCTAGCGCAGAATTTATCTATTTCATTTACTTCTTTTGCTAAAAAGTTGAATCTGTTATACTTATCATGCTGATAATGGCTTTTTATTACAATAGGTAATTTTGGGGAGGCCCATTTCTTAAATTTTGATATATTTGATACATTTTGATTCCAAGATTGGGGTAGAGAAAAATATCTATTAATGTACGGATTTTGAGTAAAAATTTTCCTCAGTGCATAATCAAGAGCTATTTTATTTTTACACATTAAAACGGTATCTACATCATGAAGCGTTGGAATGCTATTAATTTTAGCATAATGAAGAAGGTCGATGGAGCAATCATTTCTAACTTTCACAATAATAAGAGCTGCTTCTTTAAATGAATTGGGCATATTTGAAAGATTAAAAAATTCTTTTTTAGGATCATGAGTAATAACCTTAATATTTTGTATCTTCTCAAATTTATCTATTACCTTTTTAATGATTTCATGATCTTGTCTTGCTGAGAAGATAATTTTTTTTACCTTTCCTAGTTCACTAATATCCAAAATATCCTTACTCCTTAGTGGATTTATTGTATGTGTTATAAAATATTCTCAATTATAATAATTTTGATTTAACAAAAAATTCCAGAAAATTAGTTAATTCAAAATTAACAATTTTGATGGTTCCCATATTCCAACATTTAGATATTAAATCTTTATGGTATTTTAAAATCATTTAAATATTATTATTTTATTATAGAAAATATAATGGCGAAAAATATCAACGTCGCTATCATTGGAGTAGGAGATGTTGCGAGTGCTTTAGTACAAGGTTGTGAAAATTACAAGCAAAATCCCGATAAAATAATAGGAATATTACCTGAAATCACTCAATATAACATTAATAACATTAATTTTGTTCTAGGGATAGATGTTAATGCCAAAAAGGTTGGAAAAGACTTGAGTGAAGCAATATTTGTAGAGCCTAATTGCAATATAAAACTATTCAAACCTAACTTCTTAGATGCACCAGTTATGAAAGGACCAATCTTGGATGGTCTTGATAGTAATATTAAAGATATTATTCCAGTTGATGAAAATCAAAAACCCGTTGATATAATCGATGAATTAAAACTAAGAAAAGTTGATATTGTCGTTATACTATTACCTACAGGAAGTCATAAAGCAGCAAAATATTATGCATTAAAAGCACTTGAAGCGGGTGCCTGTATAATTAATGGGATGCCCTCTTATGTAGTCAAAGATTATGAGATTGTAGAAAAAGCGAAAAAATTGAATCTTTCCTTAATAGGAGATGATGTAAAATCTCAAGTAGGAGCTACTATCATCCATAGGTCATTGGCAAACCTTTTTCCTATGAGAGGTGCGGTATTAGATCGCACAATCCAACTTGATTGGGGGGGTTCAAGTGATTTCTGTAATTTATTAACTCCTATGAAAGATGGTACTTTAAGGTATGAGGAGGGGAAACGCCAATCCAAGACAGAATCTGTTATTTCTAACTTACAAAATAAACAAGAAATAGATTGCCAAATTTCTGCAGTTGATTATATCCCATTTTTAAAAAATCAGAAAGAAGCTTATATGAGACTTGAGGGGCGAATTTTTGGTGGCGCTCCAGTAAGAATAGATATTACTATGTTTGTAGAGGATGGAAATAATTCCGCTGGGGTGATTACAGATTGTATTCGTGTAAGTAAGATTGCCAGAGATAGAAAGATTGGAGGAGTTTTAGAATCTGCTTGCTCTTTTTTTGCTAAGCATCCTCCTGAACAATTAGAAGACTATATTGCTAAAAAAAGATTGATTGAATTTTTACAAAATGAACGAGAAAGGTAAGTAAAACCCAATTATTTTACTTTAACTTTAGCTAATGTTTGATAATATTGTTCTCGCAATAAGATAAGATTATAGATATGATCAGAGATTAAGCTAATAGCTTCTGGGATGCTTCTAAAACTTGGAAAATCATTAATATCTATTATGTAAGTTCCTTCTTCAGTCACGATATAGTCCAAGCCAAAAACTGACATACCAAATTTTCTACCTAATCTTTTTATTCTGCTTTTAAGTTGTTTGTCAATTGGAACCCTAATATGGATTAATTCTAAGGGACTTAAATTTTCATTATCTTGTAATCTATTATGTGAGGTTATTGAAACCATCCACCTTCCAATAACATATATTTTATAGATTATATCAAATTCACCTAAATACTCTTGAAAAAACAAATCTTTTTCATTATAAAGTTTCACTGCTTCTGTTAATTCATTAGGATTGCGTGCAATTCCAATTATTCTACCATTTTTTGGAAAATCAGGGATATTATGATCGTCTAATTTAATAATAATGTTTTTTCCATTCTTACAGGCCTTAAAAGCCTCTCTGGATGAAAAATATGTTTTAGGAATATTTAAATTCTTACATTTTTGAGCGATTAACTTAAATGTTTCTTTACGACTTTCGCAAGTTTGAATAGATTTTAAAGAATTGAGGATTTGAATATTTGGAGTAATCTGTTTAATTGCTTTATAAATTTCTTCGTTTATTTTTTGAGTTGTAAGTTTTATAATTAGAAATGAAATAGGATATTTTTTCAATGTCCTTTTAAAATATTTACTATCAAATGAATTAAAACCTTTCTTTAAAAGATCTATAATCATAATGTTGTAATTTTTTAACAAAAATTTCTTTAGTTGCTCTAAAACCTCAAGATCTCTGTTGCAAATGGCTCCAATATAGATCCTTTTAATATTATTAGCCATTGTCAAAAACCCTATTAATTTAAATTCTTAAAAACAAATTATATTATATAAATGTATTGATTTTAAAAAACAAATCTTAAAGACATAAATTCCTTTTAATATCTAAATTTATTATCCGTTTAGATTTATTTATATTAAAATAATTTTTTATAATTAGTTAATAGATATATCAAATTTTATTGAGCACAGTATTAACAAGGTAAATCATTTGATTAAAATAGGGTTAATAATTGATAAATACCATTTAGAAAAAAAAGTAAATGAGCTTTTACAGTATCTGAAAACAGTTGCTGAAGTATCTATTTATCTTGAAGAAGCAATTTTATTAGATTTTTCAGAATTTAATTTCAATGAGAATATTTTTTTTGTGAAAGGTAAGGGAGAATTAATATTAAACTTGGTTAAGTTAATCGAAAATCAAACTTCAATTCCAGTTATAAACTCTTCAAAAGCAATTTGGTTATGTTTTGATAGATTTTTAAATAGTGTTTTATTAAAAAAAGAGGGAATTGAGGTTCCAGATTTTAGTATAAATCCGGTTGGAGTTTCTCCTCCTTTTAATGATTATATAATAAAAAATGTAATTGATCAAAAAAATTATAGTTTTACACCAAAAATACAAAAAGTAAATGGGCATCTTCAAATTACTGATGAAAGAGCTTTAAATGAGGTAAAGGGAGGAAAAGAAAATTATCAATTCTTTTATTATCAAAGATTTATTGAAAGTAAATGGGAATATAAAGTCTATAG
The DNA here is from genome assembly GCA_048887145.1 of Candidatus Hodarchaeota archaeon. GTDB lineage: Archaea > Asgardarchaeota > Lokiarchaeia > Sigyniarchaeales > SOKP01 > SOKP01. Next base: position 18,167 of record JBHLKA010000010.1, on the reverse strand, counting down.
TATTGGGGAAAAGTATTATTTTTATAAACAAATACCAGTTTTGATAAATCCAGATAAAATAAAATCAAGAGAAGAAATTAAACCTATTCTTGAATTAAAAGAAATTGTAATAAAAATAAAAGAGCTTCTTGATTTAAAAGTAACTTCTGTGGATTTTCTTAAATCTAAAAATGGGAAATTTTATGTAACTGATGTAAATTCAACGCCTAATTTTAATTATATTAAAGGTGGACCAAAAATAGTTGGTAATTTTTTAATTAAACAAGCAAAAAGATAAGGTGTATTATTTATTTGAATATTGGAATATTATCGAAGAGGACTACAAATTTTACTGCACAAATGAAGAATTACTATGAAAGTAAAGGTTTTAATGTAAAAATATATACCCAAAAAAATTTATCCATTAATGATACTCTAATTGAAAATGATTTCTTTATATTAAAAACAAAAAGATTGCACTTCCTCTATGCGGGATACTTTTTAGAATCAAAGGGTATACCAGTTATTCCTAATACTAATATTTCTTTTAAATGTAAAAATAGAATTGAAGCTTCATTTTTATTAAAAAATTTAGGCTTTAATGTGCCTCAAATATTTCTAGGAACGTATAATGCATTAAAAAATAATTTAGATAAATTAAGTTTTCCGTTAATTTCAAAACCAATTATGGGATCGGGAAGTAGAGGAGTAAAATTGATAAATTCTTTTCATGATATTAAAAAAGATTTTAAGAAAATTTTTTATTTTGAGAAATTTATTGTAGGAATTCATTATCTGGTATATTTTATTAATGATCAACTCAGTGTTAATGAAAAAATGCCCCTAGCAAATGAGCATGCCTCAGTTAAAGTAATAGAAACTCCTTCAGACATTAGGGATATTATTTTTAAATGGAAAAAAACATATAATCTCTTATTTGGGCATTTAGATATTGTTCGAGAGACATCATCTGATAAATTATATGTAGTGGACCCTGGTAGTTTTCCTGAATTCTCTAATTGGAAGTGGGGAGATGAGCTAATTTCAGGAGTTTGCGATCTGATAATTGAAAGATATAGAAGTATTAAAAAAAAGAAAAACTGAAATTCAAGGATGAAGTATAAAGAAGAAATTAATTTTTCAGAGAAAAATATTGCAGGTAACTTTTTCAAAAAGCAAAAAGTGAGACTATATAAGATTAAACATTTTATATTCGATTTTGGGGGTGTTTTAATAGAAAAAACTTTTGTACTTAAAAACTTGTTTCAGTTATTAGAACATGATCTTAATATCAAAATTCCAAAGATTGAGGAAGAGCCTTTTTTAAGAAAACTTAAGCGGCGGTTAAATTCTGGTATAATTTCCTCTGAGGAATTTTTAGAAAAAATTTTAGAGAAATATTATTACCCCTCTCAACCAAATAATGGAGCATTGCCCCCTAAGAAAGTAAATATAGCTTACTATGAAGAACTTTGGTTTAATCTTTATACAAAAGTAACTCATTTATCTTCAGAAATGGATGAAATAATTGAAAGACTACATAAAGCGGGATTTGTTGTAAGTTTAATGTCTAATACCCATGATATACATGTAAAGTCAAACGAGTTAAGAGGGTTTTATAATATGTTTGATTATATCTTCTTATCTAATGAAATTGGTTTAATTAAACCAGATATGGAAAAATATAAATACGTTTTGCGAAAATTAAACACAAAACCTAATAAATGTGTATTTATTGACGATAAAATTAGAAATTTATTACCTGCTCGTGAATTAGGTATAATAACTTTAAGATTTGAATCATTTGAAAAATTTAAAAAACAATTAAATAATCTTGGAATTCAGAAAATTAGTCCTAATCTTCGAAGAGAAATTAGAAAAAGATATGAAAAGTATAAAAAGACTAAAAAAGATTATAAAAAAGCTAAAAAAGAATATAAGAAAGCTAAAAAAGACTATTTAAAAAAGAAACATAGTAAAAAAAAAGCTTTAAAAAGAAAACTTGAATTTCGAAAGAAAAGGGTTGAATATGAGAAGAAAAAACAAAAATATAAAGAAGAAAAGAAGAAGAAAAAAGAAGAACTTACTGCAAAAATTACAGTTGATTAAAAATATAAAATCTAGCTTTTTTTCAAAAATTTTTAATGCTCATGATTATGTTCATGTTCTTTGCTATATTCCTCGATCTTCTGTTGAACTGATTCTTCAGGAGTGGATGGGATAGGCATTTTTTCATAAACTTCGATATACTTTACGTCATCAATTTCATCAGATAGATGAGTTTGTAAATCGTAAGCTAACCCGAACTTCAAATATGTTAAATTTTGGAATAGAAATGTTTTTGGTATCGTAATTTCAAGAGATTTATCATTTTTATTATATTCGATTTTAAATTCTGAAACATTTTGTTTAGGGATCCCTTTAGATATCATAAAGTATTCTATTTTTTCATTAAATCCTTCAATTCTATCTACGATTTCTAAATTATAATCAACAGATTGACCTGCTAATGGATGATTATAATCTATTATAACTCTTCCTTGAACAACATTACTAACTACACCTCTTTGACCAGTCCCTTTTTTGATAAATTCTTGCCCTATTTCTGGATTTTTCCCCTCATTTAATTTTCGAAATTTTGCTATACCAATTCTCTCAATTTTTTGAGGATCTCTTTTACCAAAAGCTTTTGTTGGGGGAATCCTAACTGATTTTTTTTCATAAAATTTCATACTTTCAATTGTTTCTGTTAATCCCTCATTGAGAAAACCTGATTTACCAGCAATTACAAACTCAGGGGTATAATATCCTTGTTTTGCCTTTTGTTCGTCATAAATACCTGCTGTTTTTGCATCCTCTTCGGACGAAACTTGAAAAACAGTACCTTTCTGAGTTTTTCCAGTTATTTTTACTAAAATAAAATCTCCTTTTTCGACACTTTTTCCCTGAAGTTTTTCCCGCCTTTCTTCTCTTTTCCTTAATTCTTCCTCAATTGCTTTTTCATCTAATTTTTCTTCATCCTTTGTTATTGAGTCTCCACCTTCTTGATTTTCTTTAATTAGGGATTTTGCGTTATCGATAAACTTTTGAGCAGAGGCTTTCCCTATTCCTTTAATTTCTAATAAATCTTCAATTTTAGTATTTGCTAGCTTTTCAACAGAATCAATGCCAGCTTCTTTAAGATTTTCAGCTTTTTTACCTAAACCTTTTACGTCTTCTAATTTTAAGCTCATATGAAATCAATCTCAAATCTAAAATATTTAGTAAGTAAGTAATTTTTAAAATAATTGATAATTTTTAGATTTTACTATAATGTGCTAAAAATTTCATGGATCTAAAAATCCTTAAGATGTGGTCATATTTACTAATTTGATATGTTTTTTTCTTTATTCTCCACAACTTTTAGGAAATTAATAAGCAATAGTTACTATTATTTAAGACACAGGTCTCCAGAGAATTCCTAACTTATCAGCATAATTTTTAACTTTTCGCATTTCCTGTAAGGTAGGTCTACGATTTATTTCAGGATATTCAGATGATTTCCACTGTGGTCTATACTGAGCCATGATGTTCATAACAGCTTTAGGAAGTTCTTTAGCAACATAATCTAATATCGGTTTAGAACAACATTCAATATGGTTTGGCATGACTAAATGTCTAATACAAATTTCTCCACTACCATCATCATGTACTTTTTTATGATTTCTGGCGATGATGTCGAAGTAATTCTCAATACCAGAATATTTTTTTCCACATTCATTATTTCCATACTTCCAGTCGGGCAACCAAAAATCTATGAAATCAATTATTAATGATAATGATTTTTCAGTCAAATAGAAGTTAGAATTCCAAAGTTGACAAATGTTAATATTCTGATAAAGAAGACTCCCTAAAATGGTATGAATATTAGGTATGGGATCTCCTCCAACATAATTAATATTTAGAGCTCCTTTCTCTGCTAATTTTTCAGCTAAAACTGCTAGTTGCTTATCGCTAACCTTGCGGGCCACTTCTTCAATCGGTCTACGATTTTTCCATGCTTGAGAAATGTCATAATTTTGGCAAAACACACATCCAAAATTGCAACTTTGAAAGAAGATTGTGCCGCTAGGTACTAAAACGCTCTCCTCGCCCATATGGAGGAAGACACTTGATACATAAGAGTCTTTACTTAATAAACAATAACCTTTATTCCCATCAATTCTATTAACTTTACACTGCCTTTCGCAAAATATACAACTTTCAAGATATTTGTAGGCAATAGTTTCAGCTAACTTAAGATATGAATTTGGGATGATTTCTCTAGTTTTTAGTTCAGATACTTCTTTCATTAATAAATCTTTAAATTCTTTTGATTTTTCTTCTAATAATTTCTCTAGATCATCTAAAGAATCCTGAGGGTAGAATTCACATTCTAAGCTTTTAGCAATTAAATACCTTGCTATTTGAGTTCCATCCATTATTCCTTTATATCTAGAAAATCTAGATATAACATTTTCATCCTGCCAAACGCTATTAGCATCAGGACGAAGTAGTCTAAATACCATGATATAATAATAAACAAATATACTTTAAACTATATTTCAAATGTTAACCATTTAATAATATTTTCAACAAACAATAAGTTGTCTCCAGCATCTAAACCGTAATCAGAATCCTCTATTAGGAAATCTGAGGAACCTATTGTAATAGCTCTTCCATTATAGAATTCAGAAACAACACATATAGGAACAGGTCCAATTGCACTAATATCATCATCAATATAATATTTAAATTCTGCTTTTTCAGAAGTTACTATTATATCCTCAACATCTTCTTCCGTTATGGTAAAAAACGTAGAATTAGGAAGTACTACTTCTGTAATACCATCAGATATTGGATGACTAAATATTTCATTGATTAAAAGATTATTTCTATTGACTAAGAAATTTGAGGAAGCTTCTTGGATAACTCCATGCCAAAATCTTTTTACTCCAGTAATTTTATAAAGTACTCTAATTGATCCTTGTTTCATAGAAATATCTCTATCTCCCCCATCACCACTAGTCAAAAATAATCCCCCACCCTCTCCAACATACTTCTTTATTGCTAATAATTCATCTTTTGTAAACTTATCATCAGTTCCATTTTTAGTGTGTTGAATATTTCCAATAAAAAGTATATCATAGTCTTCAAGAATATCAAAATCTATAGGACCCTCATTTTTATCAATGTAATCAATATCAATATCTTCTTCACCTAAAGAAATTTCTGGGAATTCTTCGATTTTTTCCTTATGAGACAAATCAATTAAGATGCTGTAACTCATTTTGATGATACACCTTGTTAAAATTACTATTGCTTTAAATTGTTTTCACATGTAAATGAATGTTAGACCAGTCGACTCTTCTTTATAATATGCAATTTATTTGAAATATAAAGATATGTTATTCTTTTTAAATTTATTGAAATCCTAAGATTTAAGCTTTATTATTACAAAATATTTAAATATAGAAAGCGCAAATAGATATGGAATGATTGATAAAAAACAATAGGATATTATTCTTTAATAGGAATAAATTCTCTTTCAGCTGGACCTTCCTTCTTCACAACTGCAATATCAATACCATTTCCACTAGCCATATCTCGTATGATAGATGAAGTAATAGCTTTAATTACAATTTCTTTTCCCTCTTTAATAGAGAGACTTTCCTTGTATTTCGCTTCTAAAACACCATAAGAAAAATTCTGACCACTACCAACTGCACAGAACTTATCTGGCAAAATTGAACCATATGCTCCGATATTTAATAGAGTGGGGCCTTCTTCTTCAGTAACTCCGCCAAGAATAAGTCCTACTTCAAATGGGAATAATTTATTTTGATATAAGATATTACTTAACAATCTCCCAGTAGAACTTACTTTAATCGGTTTTTCATGTTTTAATTGATATAGACTAGTTTCAGCTTTCAAAATATCGACAAGGTATAACGCATCTGCAACACTGCCGGCGATAGTCATGTAAAGAAAATCTTGAATCTTATGCAGCTTCTCAGCAGTTTTACTTGCTACAAAGTATGCCATCGAAGCTCTTTTATCAGTACCAAGTATTACTGCATCTTTGCATATCAAACCAACTGTAGTAGTTCCAGTTTTGTATGTTGGAATATTTTCTTCCTCTAGGGATTTTATTTCAGCATCTTTCAAAAAAACAGAATTCGAAGGTTTCAATAAATCTTCTTTTTTCATAATTGTTTTAAAGCAGTATTATTTTAATAATTTTTTTGTAATTTTCTATAAATTTTAAGGCTTTAATTTTACCCTTCTAAATAACTTTTAAAATATGATCATGTTTATCTGAAGATATTGCTAAATTTTTTATATTATTCTAATTTCATTCTCTTTACTATATAGATAACATCCGTAAATTATGTATGATGTCGTAATCTCCGGAGCCGGACCTGCTGGTTCAAAATGTGCTGAAATTATCGCTAAAGCAGGATATAGAGTTGCTCTGATAGAAAGAGATTCTAATTGGCGTAAACCATGCGGAGGAGCTGTTAGTTCTAGAATATTCAAGTATTATCCACAATTACGTAAATTGGATTATTCTCCTATATTTGGAATGACTATATATTCCGCAGATTATCATCAATTACATTATTCATGGAAAAATATCAGAGATTACTCAATCAATGTGGATCGCCTTTCTTTTGATAGTTTTATAAGAGATATTGCTATAGATACTGGAGCTGAATTATTTGATAAAAATGTCTCTTTTGATTATATAAGAAAAAATAATAAGAAAGTTGGAATAAAAACAAAAACTTCTTCTGGTATAAAAGAATACTATGGAAAAATAATTGTTGTCGCTGATGGAATGAGTTCAAAACTAGCAATTAAATCTGGATTACGAGAAAAGTGGAATATCAATGAAATTGGTATAGTGAAGTGTTCTATTTTAGAAGGAGAAAACAATCTAGATAAAGAAAGTATGTCAATGTTTTTTAGACCATATAAAGGATATGCGTGGATATTTCCATTGGATGATAAGAGATTTAATATTGGATGCGGTACTTGGCAAGAAGAAAACCTCAATTATAATATTAATCATCTTTACAGTAAATTTATGAAAGATCCTTTTCTAAAAAATTTTTTTCCACACATAAATTATAAAACTATTTGGGAAGCTGCTTATCCTATACCTGCCATAGGAGTCAAAGAAAAATGTTTATATGACGATAATTTAATGATTGTTGGAGATGCTGCTGGTTTTGTATCTCCTCTAAGTGGTGAAGGTATCCATCCTAGTATTGTCTCTGGAAGTATTGCTGCTGAAACTGCTATTAATGCTTTAGAAAATCAAGACCTTTCTAAAAAGGCTTTAAAGAATTATAAATCTCATCCAAATATTAAAAAAATTATTAGAAATTTCAAAATGAAAACCTCGATGGTTGATTTCTTTTTTGAAAATCGAGGAGAAAATCTTTCTAATATGCTTAAATTAGCAGAAAAATTTGATAGCTTTAGAGAACAAGTTATTAATATGTTTTTATTTAACCAAATTCCCTCAAAAGATTTCCTATTAGAGCTAAAAGCATAGAAATGAAGAGATGTCAAAAAATGGAAGACTTAAAATTGTATGTTAATAAATTATTAAAAACTCCGATTGGTCCTATCTGTGGATTGCTTTCAGTTATAATTAGTTTAACTGGTAATTCAATAGCTCTTTCATTTTATTCAGGATTTAATTTTGATGATAATATGATAAGTATTTTGGGAGGAGAGTGGTCTCCATATGCTATTTTTTTTAATTTAGGCTTAATACTTTCTGGAATCTTTGCTTCCCCTCTATTTCTTCATATAAATAGAATTCTCAAAGAGGAAAACATATCTACGAAATTACGAAAAGCTGCAATAATCGTTGCATTAACCTCATGCCTAATTTTTACTTTAATAGGTGTTTTTCCAGCTTTAGAGGATAATGAATTATTCAGGTTTTTGCACGGAATTTTCTTTGTAATTAGTATAATTGGAGGGACAACATTTTTACTATTTTATAGCGTACTATTTTTAAAGAGCAATAACTTTAATAGATATCATTCCTATATAGGCTTTGGTGTTATTTTAGTATTTGTGATCTTTTTATTTACATGGATTCCCATCATTGAATGGTTGATAACTTTTGCGATTATTGCATGGATTATGACTATTTCAATTTATTTGTTGTATAAAAAACTATAGTTAGTTTTTCGAAATAATTATAAATTAATAGTTAATGAAATGATATTAACAATTTTTTACTATTTGTAAATTTAAATTCAAGATTTGTTATAAAATAGTTTTAAAACAATATTTAATAAATTTAATTTAATGGCTGAATTAATAGGGTATATATTAGCCTTAGATGCTCTGTTTACTTGGGCAGCAGCTTCCCTTGTTTATAAATGGGGTCTCAGGAAAACCCAACCAAAAGCTAATTTATTCTTTAGACTTTGTTGTGTTAGTTTTAGTACTTTTTTAATTTCATTAATTTTTGGGAATTATTTATTTCTTAAAGATATGAATAATATAGAGTTATTAGTCTTTCTAATGATATGTCTTATATCAGGTTTAAGTGTAACTATTGGAGATCTATTTTATTATATGTCATTAAAGCGGATTGATGCGTCTCGCGCTTATCCACTTACTCAATTATCACTAATATTTGTATATCCATTTTCTTTTTTCCTTTTTGGTGAAGAAATAACGGCTTCAATATTAATCGGAGGTTTATTAATTTTATCAAGCGTATTTATATTAAGTTCAAGAGATAAATCTGACAAAATCAAATTAAAAAGAAGTTTAAAGGAAAGAATTTCAGAAAACTTAATTTTAGGTATATTATTAGCTATAGGAACGGCTTTTTTCTGGGCTATTGCTTATGTTTCATTTTTTTACCAAGCTACAATTTTAAAAGGGGATTTATTTGTATCTAATTTCTTTCGAGTGAGTTTTGGTATGATAGCGATAGCAATATTAGGAGCATTTCAAAAAGAATACTATAATGGATTTAAAAAGGAAAATAGAAACAATCTAAAGTACTTTATATTCATTGGAATAGCAGGAATGTTATCTTTAGGGTTAGCAGATGCGATGTTTATTTTAGCCGCAAAAATTAATGAATTAGCATTAACGGCCACAATTACCGCAAATACACCAATGGTTCAACAAATACTCTCGATTTTACTTTTAAAAGAAAAATTTCGAAAAAGATTTTTACTTGCAGTTGTATTAATAATTACAGGGAATTACATTATATTGTTTCTATAAATTTTTAGATGCTATGATAAAAATAGAAATTATATTGTTAGCAAATAATGCTGTTTTTCCTTGGCAAAATCTCCAAAAAACTGAAGGATTAAAATATATCGAACTAAATAAATTATTCGCAACACAATCAATAGCAGAACATGGTTTAGGATTTCTTATTAACATTTGGGAAGTGAAGGGAAAGGAAGATACTTCTAATAACAAGTTATTAAAAAAGATAATTTTTGATACAGGTAGCACTAATCTAAGTTTTTTACATAATTTAGATGTAAGAGGCTATCCTCTTTATGATGTTGATACAATAGTTCTATCTCATTGGCATTACGATCACACCGGTGGTTTATATAAGATTTTAGAAAGAATAGAGAATCAAGTTGATATAATTAGCCATCATTATGCAAATTTTGAAAGAATTTTCAAACGTTCAAGGAAAATTCAAAATCAAGATTTAATAGGCAAGACAAGAAAAGATATCATTCCATTATTACAATCATCAAAAATTGTAAATCAAGAACCAATAAATTTAGATAAAATAGATTATTTAAATGGAAATGTAATCTTTTCAAAAGAGCAGATAGAAATTTTTAAGAAGGATGATTTGAGAATTTTAGTTAGTGGTGAAATTCCTAGGAGAAATAAGGAAGAAGATTTTAATAATTTCCTATTTCTTCATAGTGGCTTAATTAGTTTGGATAAAATTTGGGATGATAAATGCATAATTATCGAACATTCAGGTAAAATTATAATTTTAAATGGATGTTGCCATTCTGGAATAATAAATACACTTAATTATGTTAAAACCTTAACTACTAAACCTTTTAGTCATATAATTGGAGGATTTCATATGATTGGCGCATCAATTGATAGAATTAAAAGAACGTTAGGTTATTTTAGAGACCTCCAAATTGATAAAATAGACCTGTTTCCAATTCATTGTTCTGGACAAAATTTCATAGATGTTATAAAAAAAGCTAAAATACCTGGGATTCGAGCCTTTAATATTAGTGTTGGTACAATATTTAATTTCTCGTCTAATACTAATTTCTAAACACAGCTTTGATGTTGTGACTAAAAATTTAATAAGCATTTAATTAAATTATATTATAAGATAAAAACGAAAGTTGATCTCATTAAATGATGGAAATAGAAGACTTAATGTATAAACAGAAGCTGCTTGCTAATAATATCAACACTACTATTTTATTTATAGGGGTATTAGTATTTGGCTTGTTTTTAAGATTAACATTACTAATGTCATTTATGTTTTACCCTTTGTTTTCACTGCTAATTTATGGGACTTTAAAAATACGTAAAGGTTTCACTAAAAAACTTAAGGAATTATCCTTAAAAATATTAAATATATTGTTTGGTATTGGATGTATTTTATTTGGAATTTGGTTTCTAATATTTCTATTTTCCTATCCGAACGTCGATTTAATTCAATTAATCTACCTTATAGCTTTTCCGGTAATAATAGTTGGCATAGCAGGAGTAGTAAAAGGATTTGTTATTAGGGAATATTTATTTAAATACAGAGCGATGAATATTTATATAGGGATAATAACAGTGATAATATCAATTATTACTTTTATTTTAGCAGAAAATTTTTTTATTATTCATATCTCTTCTTTAACCATAGCCATCCTCCTTAATATAATCTCAAGAGCTGCAATGTATTTAAGTCAATACAAATTATCATTAAAATTAGCAAATTTAAGATATTTCTTCTATATTATAAATGATTACCCTGAATATGAAATATTTCGAAGGATAATGTTAAGAAATTTAGCTCACAAAAAATAAATTAGCTTAATTTCTATTTCATTCTATATATTTGTGGAATTTAAAATAAATATCATTTAAAATTATGCCTTAGAAATAAAAAACATTATATCAAGAGCCAGCTTTAATTTTAACTATTATACTAAAAAATTTTAACTATTCTAAAAAATGAGACGATTATGCCCGAAATTCATTTTAATAAGGAAAAAGGTTCAGAGTTGAAATTATTTACTCCAGGTCCAGTTTACGTCCCAGAAAGAGTTCTAAATGAAATAGCAAAACCAAATGATACACATAGATCACAGCCTTATTCAGAAATGCATCAAATGGCAACTGAAGGCCTTCAAAAGTTATTATATACTAAAAATGAGTGTTTAATCTTTACTTCAAGTGCTACGGGTGTTATGGAAGCATGTGTTAGAAATCTAGTAAAAAATGATGAAAAGGTGCTATTCTTGTCGATTGGAGCCTTTGGTGATAGATGGTATGAGATTGGAGTATCAAATGCTAAAAATGCTGTAAAAGAAGGTGTGGAGTGGGGAGACGCAATTACTCCTGAATTTGCCCGAGAAGTAATGGAGAAGGACGAATATCCAGTTGTTTGCATACAATCTAATGAAACTTCCACGGGAGTGTATAATCCAATAGATCAAGTAGTTCCAATACTCAAGAAATATGGAGCATTAGTATGTGTCGATGCTACCTCCTCAATGGCAGGTGTTAAGGTAGAAGTTGACAAATTAGGTATTGATGTCTGTTTAGCTTCAGTTCAAAAATGTTTTGCTTTGCCACCTGGACTTGCTGTTTGTTCAATTTCCCAAGAAGCAATAGAAAAAACCTCCCAGGTTGAAAATAGAGGGTTTTATTTTGACTTTAATGGCTTATTAAAAAGCAATAAGGCTCATCAAACACCAACAACTCCTCCAATTCCCCAAATTCGAGGATTAGTAGCTCAATTAGATTATATACTAAATGATGAAGGATTGGAAAAGCGTTTTGAAAGACACATACGTTTAGGAAAACGTACAAGAATGTGGGCTCGAGATATAAACTTGGAAATGTTTCCTATTAAAGAAGAATTCTGCTCAAACACAGTATCAACAATGAAAAATTCTTTAAATATAGATTTCGGTAAAATGGTATCGATATTATTAGAAAAAGGTTATCGAATTGTGAATGGCTATGGTTCATTGAAAGGAAAAACTTTTAGAATTGGACACATGGGTGAGATTAACGTAAATGAACTTGAGGAAATGCTTAAAATCTTAACTGATATTATTGCGGAATTAAGATTAAATAAATGAAGTGATGATCATATTGAAAGTTTTAATAAGTGATGAATTTCAAGAAGAAGGTGTAGAAATTTTCAAAAAGAATGGATTTGAGGTCTCAAAACAATTTACTATAACTAAAGAAGATCTAAAGAAAGAAATAAGTAATTATGATGCTATTGTTGTTCGCTCAAGAACAAAACTAACTGCTGATATATTAGAAAATGCAAAAAACTTAAAAGTTATTGGCAGAGCGGGAGTGGGATTAGATAATATTGATTTGAAGAAAGCTGATGAATTAAATATAAAGGTTTTAAATACTCCTGAAGCACCTTCAGTATCAGTTGCAGAATTATCTCTTGGATTAATGTTGGCTTTAGCAAGAAAGATCTCTGATGCTGATCGTACTACTCACCAGGGAAAATGGAATAAAAACCAATATTTAGGATTTACATTAAAAGGAAAAAAGCTTGGATTAATAGGATTTGGCAATATTGCTAAAGAATTGGCGAGAGATGCTATAGCTTTGGGTATGAAGGTAGGAGTTTATTCTAGATTTAGTAAAGGACAAGTAGCTATTGACGAAGCTAAAAGTATTGGCTGTTCAATATATCCTTCAGTTGAAGATTTATTAAAAGATGCCCAGATAATATCATTACATCTTCCTGGTACATCCCATACCGAAAATATACTTAATGAAGAAAGAATTCACCTTATGAGAAATGATGCGATAATCATTAATACTGCCAGAGGTAGTTTAATTGAGGAAAAGGCATTACTAAAAGCTTTAAAAAACAAAGAGATTGCTGGTGCAGCTTTAGATGTTTATCGTGAAGAACCATTAAAGGATCCCGAATTAATTAATTGCGAGGATAATTTGATACTTACACCTCATATAGCGAGTCAAACCATTGAAAATCAAGTAGATGCGGCAACTATGATTGCAGAAAAAATATCTGATTTTTTAAAAAATCTAAATAATTAATTTTTTTTAATTTTCTTTTAACTCGTGCATTATTAATCCCGAGAGAACTTTTGGGTCAAACCAAGTTGATTTTGGGGGCATAACTCCACCCTCATCCGCGATTGACTCTAAATCTCTTATATCAACAGGATATAAATTTATAAATAAATCATTTCCCCTCTCTGTTGTATATTTTTCCATTTCTTCGGGATTTTGTATGCCACCAACGAACAATATATTTTCATCAGCACGCGGATCAATAATTCCTAAAATTGGTTCTAAAATTTCATCTTGAAGGATAGCTACATCTAAAGAATCTCGCTTAGATTTAAAATTTTTATTTTTAACTAAAAGTTTATACCAATTACCCTTTAAACATATGGCTATTTCATTTTTTTCTTTTGGATTAAATGCTTTTTCAATTGGTATTACTTCAAATTTTTCTTCTAAATTGTTTAAGAATTCCCTATCACTCATTGGAAGCTTTTTAATAACACGATTATAAGGCAGTATGCGAATTTGATCATCAGAAGCAACATAAGATAGTAGATACTGCCAAGGAGCATCGAATTTTTTATCTATACTAGACTTTTTCAATTGAATTTTACGATATTCTGCTGCGCTTGCGGCTCTATGATGACCATCAGCTATGTATATCTTTTCATTCCTAAATAGATCTTTTAATTGTTTGATTGTACGGGGATCATTTTCTTGCCATAATATATGCTCATAACCATACTTCTTGAACTTAAATTTGGGTTTTTGTTGTTTTATTCTCTCAATTAAAGCATTAATCTTTTTATTAGCCCGGAAGACAGTCCAAACTAAACCTGCTGCCACATTAGTAGCTAAGATATGATTTGTCCTGTCATTAAGTGGTTTCTCACGAGTATGCTCATGCTTTACAATATTTCCATCTTCATAATCTTGGAGAGAAACACCAATTATCATTCCCTGATGATTGAATTGAGTAGATTCTTGACGATAGACAAATATACTTGATGTTTTTTCTTCCTTAATGATTTTTTTATCTTTAAAATCTTTATAAGCTTTAGAAGCATTTAGATAAATTTCATCACCCTTTCCATCAGGTAAAATGAGATGGATTATTGAATTAGAGTTCTTTTTTAATTCTTGTTCTTCCTCTTTACTTATTACATCATAAGGATTAGTACAGAATTCTTCTGGATTTACAGGGATATATACTTTAAGTGGAGATATCTTTACCATAATATTAAATAAAATTTATGAATTTATATATTAATTTCGATTATTTAATTGCTTGTTTCTATATCTTATATCCTTCTAGCTTTAATAATTGCTTTTTGAGGTTAGTTTCCCATGTTTTATCTGATTTACCCATAAAACCACCAATTTCCCCATTTTTTCTTAATACACGATGGCAAGGGATTATTAAAGGTATTGGATTTGCTTTACAAACATTTCCTACGGCTCGAAATGCTTTAGTACTTATTTTTTTTCCGATATCATGATATGTGGTTACTTCACCAGGTTTTATTGTTAATAATGTTTCAATTACTTTTCGAGAGAAGTCTGTTTTAAATTTATCTTTTAGATCTAACTCCACATCAAATTTTTTAATTTCTTTATATAAATTAAGCTTTTGGCCTTGCAAATAATTTAAAACTAGGTTTTCAATTTGAGATAAAATCATAATTTCATTATCCATATTTTTGGATGTTGAAATAAGATTATTAAGTTTTATATAATCTAATACCTCTTGTTCATTCTTGAATATATTTAGTTCCTCTAATTTCAACTTTTTCTTGTTTTTTAAATACTTATATGAAAGAAGGATAAAAATCTTCATTTGATCAGACTTGAAAAAGTGTACGGTAATTTTCTTTTACCTCAAGGACGATTTTAATTTACCAATTCGATAAGTATATAAATTAAATCTATTATCTCTCTATTAATATTATTTATATATATTAACCAATAATTATAAAATTTCATTTATAAATATAAATTGATATATTAATTTTATACTTTTTAAGAGTTAGTATACTATGTCCAAAGATTTAAAAAATTTAATTGATGGAATTGAATCAAATGAAAAAGAAACTGCAGTATTACAAACCAAAATTGATAGATTAAAAGAATTAGTTGAAAAACAAAAAAAAATTATCAAAGCTTATGAAGATATCATAGAAGAGCAAAAAACAAAAATTTCTAGAATGTATGATATTCCAGATGATGTATTGGAATTAAAAGAGTTAATTGTTAACCAGAGAGCTCTGATTAATGAAAAAGAAAGAGAATTAGAAATGACTAAGGGTAATGTTATCGAGGCGCAAAGAGAAATGGATTATGCTAAAAAGCAAAATATCCCTACTCAAAGAAAACTAGAGGAATTTCTGGAATTAACCGGAAATCTTAAAGCAGAATTAGCAGAAAAAAATTCTGAAATTTTATTAAAAAATGAAACCATAAAAAATCTTGAAAACAAAGTCCAAGAAATTCAAGCGTTTGCGGATAAATTACAAGATGAACAAGTAAAATTGTTATCAGGTATGGATCAAAAGTGGAAAACAGAGATTGAGAACATTAAAAATGAACATTTCGAAGAGAAAAAAGAATTAACCGCTAAAATTGCTGAGTTAGATAAATTTCTCTTAGATTTTAAGTTGGTTTCAACGGAAGCTACTTCTGAAGCAAAAGATGTCAAATCTAGGTTTGAAGAGATTCATCAAAAATATGATGATTTAATTAATAAGGTTGAACAACTAAGAGATGAAAAGAGAGAAGCTGAAAAAAAAATTAGGCAATTACAAGAAAAAGTTGATGAAGTGGAAAAATTTGAAGATAAAAACATGAAAAAAATTATTTATTTTGATAAACTCACCCAATTAATGGAAAAAGAGGCTCAATTTAAAGCTTTCTTAATAGTTGAAAAAGTCGGGTCAATTAGTATAGATGATCTTAGAAATGCACTTGGTTCTCCTATTGTATTAGTTAAAAAAATTGTACAGAATCTCCAAGATGCTGATCTTTTTGAGATTGACGATAATGATAAGATTTCTGTAAAAAAAGCGGAAATATCCTAATTTTTTATATATCTTTGTAACCAAAATAAATAAAGCATTAAAGATTTAAATTTTCGCTAAATCTTTATATAAATCAGGTAAAATCTTTTTAAATTTACCGTCTTGAATTTTTTCCAATATTTCAGCCGCAATTGTTTTTAATATCTCTCTGTATTTGTTGGGTTTCTCATCGCGTCTTAGTAAAAGAGCTACAACATAATTTTCAACGCTAATATGATCAGATCCAACGCCAGAGAAGAAAGAAACTACCTTATTATTCTTTAGAGAAATGCTGGCAAAACCAGGACGTAGAGATTGGTATCTATGTGAAGAATACACTTGTGTAAGTAAATTATTTGTAATTTTTAGGTTTTCTGGGTAAAATCCTTCATTTATTGGTCCAATCTCATTATCCCATCGAATTACTAGAATCCCAACAGGCAAAATAAAAACCTCTTGAAGAGTTAAAACATGAAATAATTTCTTTTATAATTTTAATATCTTGTCATTATTTATTTATTTTTATTTTTATAATATATTTTCTATTAAATAATAATGTCATTTGTTTTATCAAAAAAAATATCACGTTTTAATTGACAATCTGATAAGAAGTAATGAAAAGAAGCCAGAGTATTCAAAGTAAAACTTTAAATTAGAAATAAAATTTTTTTCAATATTACTGAACTTACCTAATAGAAAGCATGAGAAATATCTAAAAATAGAAAAGAGAAGAGTAAACTAATATTATTAAAGGCGGGGTTACCGAGTCTGGTCAATGGTTGTGTCTTAAAATGGGTCAAGACCGATTATAGGTGCTGGACTTAAGATCCAGTGGCAAAGGCCTTCGGGAGTTCGAATCTCCCCCCCGCCATTCTTTTTAGATCTACACGAAGAAAATCAGCAGCTTTCTTTTATGTTTTTTGATCCAATTTTTTTGTTTGTTAATAAGTAAAATCTTATAAAAAAAGCAATTAATATTTTTACTAATTAAAATATTTTTTTAAAATTCTTGGTAATAGTAATGAAATTGACTGAAATCATAGGATTGGAAGATAAACATGCGAAACTCTTGGAAAAAGCTGGGATTAGGGAAGTTGAGGATTTACTGCCTTTAACGCCTTATCAGATCAAGAGATTAGCTAGAAGCATTGGAGTTTCAGTTAAAACACTTGATACTTGGCAAGAGCATGCTGACTTAATGCGGATTGAAGGAGTCGATCCAAAAACCGCAAATGCTCTAAACTTGATTGGGATTGATTCGGTAAAAGAATTTGCTTATCGGAATGCTGAAAATACTTTGGAAAAACTAAAGCAATTAAAGAGTGAAAAGCTAAAAGGATTAATTAAGATTCCAGTGCTAAAAGATATAAAAAATTGGATTGAGAAAGCTAAAAGCTTAGAAGGTGCACCCAAGAAGCCAAAACCTAAAGAAGAACCTGCCCCAACTATTAAACCGATTGAGTATATACCCATCGAAGAATTTGAGGGTGATTATGGAGATTATGGTCCTGATTATTGGAATAATAAGTGGGAAATAGCACCAATAATTTACACAGGAAGAGCACTAAGAGGTGAATCTTATAGAAAACAAATTGATGCAGATGTAAAGACTTTTATCAAAAAGGATGATGCCATCTTATGGCATGTCATTACCCAAGTCGGTCTAAGGAGAGATAATCCAAACGAAACTGCCCATGCTATACAAAATTTTGTATGCAATTTCCTCAAATATAAATATGATGATGAAACGGTTGACTGCCCAGAATTTTGGCAATTTCCTTTCGAATCGATTCAATCTGAGATAGGAGATTGTGAAGATGGTGCTATTCTTAT
>JBHLKA010000009.1:0-40488 GCA_048887145.1 Candidatus Hodarchaeota archaeon | reverse complement strand
ATTTTTGGCTCTGCCCATTTGGATTTTTCTAAATCAATTTCAACCGTCATACTACTCTCTGAAAGGTGTTTTTCAGTCAGCAATATTCCTGGTGTTTGAAATTTCCATACTAAATCCAACATTTCAGCAGTAAGATAATATGCTTCTCTAATTGTTCTTGGAGATGCAACTATTCTTAAGAAATCTCCATGACCTGCAGTTAAGGCAAAGGCTAAATCAGCTTGTTCTGTATAAGTGGGTACTCCTGTCGCTGGTCCTGGTCTTTGCGATAATATAATTAATACAGGTGCCTCCGTCATACCTGCTAAAGAGAAACCTTCGGTCATGAGAGCAAAACCACCTCCACTCGTACCAACCATAGCTCTTGCTCCTGTGAAAGTTGACCCGATTGCCATATTAATGACTGCTATTTCACTTTCGGCATGAACAACAGCTAAACCAAAATTTTCAGCTTCACGAGCGAGTGTGTGTAAGATTGTCGATGCGGGAGTCATGGGATAGCCGTAATATACATCTAATCCGCCAGCAATAGCCCCTAAACTAATTGCCTCATTTCCTGTAATAATTGATCTTTCTTTATCTCCCTTATCTAAGATAAATTTCTTTCCACAATCAGGATATACCATATCATAAATCGTATTTGCAAAGGTTATATTATCTTCAATTCCTTTCGGATACTCAGTTTTAATTATTTGGTTCATTTCTTCTTTTCCAAACCCAATCGTTGCGGCTAATATCGCTACAGCACCAACCCCATACATTAGACTTTTCATTGGATATTTTTCCGCTTCTGAGGTTAATGGAATTCCAATTCCATTTTCAAAATCTTGCTTATCTAAATTAAATACAACAATACTATTATCAGTAATATCATTTAGATGAGTCTCGTAGCTCCTTTTATCAAAATTGACAATCAAATTTGCTTTCATATAATGATTGCTTATCCATCTAAGTGCGGTACTAATAACAGAAAAGTTATGACCTCCCCTAATTAAACTCATATAATCATCCATTTGAAATACATGACGACCCATGCTTGAAAAAATATGAGCGGCAACAGAACCCGCTTTTTTTACGCCTTCACCAGCTTTACCTCCAACAAGAAACGTGAATACATCATTAACCATTAACATTTTACCCCCAATTAATATTTGTTTAAAAAAGGTTATTGTTTAACTTAATTTTTGATTTTGCCGTAAATTATTTAAATATATGTTTTATAATTTTTAATTTTAAAATTTTGAAGCCTTATGTAATTAAATTTACAACATTGACTTAATACAAGTTACTTATTCACTAAATAGTATATTTTAAAGTAATATACATTTAAGTAAATGATAAAAAAACAAATATGAGTAATCATTTAACTGAAATAAAAACGAATAAATTAATATTATAAGATTTTAAGAAAAATGTCTAAACATAAAATAAAATGGGATGATCTAGACGATTTAACTAATGAGGAAATTGAAAGAAAAGCTGAGGAAATTCTTTCATATATGATGTTGCAGGAAAAACTTTGGCAGATGGTCGGTAATATGCCTGGAATGCCAAGATATAATTATATACCAATACCTGCGGGTGTTGATCAAGCTCTTGGAATACCTGGCATACAGTTCACAGATGGTCCTAGGGGTGTTGTAGTAGGAAATTCTACTTGTTTTCCTGTTTCGATGGCAAGAGGAGCTACGTGGGATTTGGATCTAGAAGCGAGAATAGGAAATGTAATAGGTATCGAAGCAAAAGCTCAAGGCGCTAACTTTTTTGGGGGTGTTTGTATTAATCTCTTGAGACACCCAGCTTGGGGTAGAGCTCAAGAAACTTATGGCGAAGATTCATTTCATATTGGAGCTTTTGGAGTTGCGCTTTTAAAAGGCGTCCAAAATCATATAATGGCTTGTGCAAAACATTTTGCATGTAATAGTATGGAAAATATGAGATTTAAAGTGGATGTAAAAATTGATGAACGTACTTTAAGAGAAGTTTATCTGTGGCATTTTAAAAAATGTGTTGAAGCTGGTGTAGCATCGATCATGAGCGCCTATAATAAAGTAAATGGAAAATATTGTGGGCATAACTCTCATCTTTTGCGCGTTATATTAAAAAATGAGTGGAATTTCAAGGGTTTTGTAATTACTGACTTTGTTTATGGGATTTATAATGGAATAGATGCTGTAAATGCTGGTGTTGATATTGAAATGCCTATTGCGCTTCATATGAGACCAAAAAAGTTGATTAAATTCCTACAAATGAGAAAAATATCTGAAAAACAAATTAACGAGGCTGTTTTAAGAATATTAAGGCAGAAACTTAAATTTGCTCATAAAGGAAATCCCTCTCTATATAACAAAGATAGAATTTGCTGTAGCGATCATGTTCAAGTTGCATTAGAAGCCGCAAGAAAAGCGATTGTGCTATTGAAAAATAAAGAAAATATACTTCCACTTAATAGAAATAATATTAAAAAGATCGCTGTCATTGGAAAACTTGCTGACATGCCCAATATAGGAGATCATGGAAGCAGTAGAGTTTACCCTCCTTATGTAATAACTCCTCTTAAGGGAATTAAAAAAGCTGCAGGGAATGGTATTGAAATTAACTATTACGAGGGAACAAATCTAGATGAAGCTGGAGAATTAGCTCGTCAAGCTGATGTTGTAATAATTGTAGTTGGTTATACACACGAAGATGAAGGAGAATATCTCCGTTCTTCTCATATGGAAGGGGATAGAGATTCTCTTAGGTTACACATAAATGATGAAAAATTGATTTTAAAAGTTGCTTCAATAAATAAAAATTGTATTGTTATATTAGAGGGAGGAAGCGCGATCATTGTTGAATCATGGAAAGAAAAAGTACCAGCAATATTGATGGCCTGGTATCCCGGAATGGAAGGAGGTACAGCAATAGGTGATGTAATTTTCGGGAATTTTAATCCATGTGGTAAACTTCCCATTGTTATCCCAAAATCAGAAAATCAACTTCCTTTTTTTGATAAATATACGGAATCTATTGAATATGGATACTATCACGGGTATAAATTAATAGATAAAAATGAAGAACAAGCTGCTTTTCCTTTTGGATTTGGTCTAAGCTATACAACCTATTCGTACAAAAATCTTCGATTAAGCAAAGATACTATAATAATAGATGATGAGATTGAAATTTTTGCAGATATTACTAATTCTGGAAAGATGGCAGGAGAAGAAATCGCACAGTTATATATAGGTTATAACAATTCTTCAGTTAATCGCCCTATTAAAGAATTAAAAGGTTTTGGAAAAGTAAGATTAGAACCAGGTGAAACTAAAACTCTGTCCATTAAATTAAATACCTCTGATTTAGCGTTCTATGATATTAACTCTAAAAGCTGGATTATCGAGAAAATTGAATACATTATATATCTAGGACCATCTTCTCGAAAAGAGGACTTATTAACAACAAATTTTAAGATTGTATAATTTTGATAAATGCAAAATAATTAGGAGTTAAATAATCATAAACGTTATATTAATATGTTATTATTTAAAGAAAAAAAACCTATGAGTTGGTTTAAATAAAATGCTTGAAGGAAATAATATTAATTTACGGGTTATAGAAAAAGAGGATATTCCGTTTTATTCCGATTTAATTAATAATCCTTACTTTGGCAGGTATATCCGCTTAATACAGATTTCAAATGATCAATTACAAAAAAGATTTAGTGAATTTGGTGATGGACTTCAAATATTTATTATCGAGAAAAAAGACAGTACTAAGATTGGAGCGATATTGAATTTTATAGTGAAAGCATATCCATATGAACTATTAGAAATTGGATTTTTTCTAATTCCCTCTGAACGTAAGAAGGGTTACACTTCAGAAGCTGTCAATCTACTTGCAGATTATTTATTTCTTTCTAAAGAAATAGTACGTATTCAAGCTATAACAGATGAAAGAAATTTTGCAGCTCAGAGAGTTCTTGAAAAAACGGGATTTACTAAGGAAGGAATAATACGAAAAATGATGTTTATTAAGGGAGAATGGATAAATTGTTCACTTTTTAGTATACTTAGGGAAGAGTGGAAAGAGCCAAAAATAATCAAATTTTAGGATTTTTTTGTTATCAATCAATAAAATTATCTAAAATATTCTGTTGTTTTTCAATTAATTTAGTGATTTTAAAATCTAAGACTTAATATTTTATATACTAAATTTTTTAAAATACAGTACTTTCTAAAAATTAAGTTTATTACTTATTTTCCATAGGATATTATAACTGGTGTGTCAAAAAATTAAAGAAATTGGGGTCAAATCCTATCAGAAAAGAGGCGTAAATTATGCAGGTTTATCGATTAAAAATAAATAAAAACGACTGTATAGGATGTAACATCTGTGTAACTTCATGTCCTATAAATTTTAATAAATTAAAGCAAATGGGTTATTTAACTCAAGAGAATGCTGTGATTTTAGTAAAAAATGGAATGGCTTATGATATCTATAAAAGTGATAGAACCTATAATTGTGATGGATGTGGTGTTTGTGTTAAATTTTGCCCTGCAAATGCCATCAAATTAGAACTATTAAAAGTTGAATGAGGTGTAGAAAAATTTCATTTCCAAAAATATCAAGATCAATAAGTAAAGATATTGAACATGTAAAAGTTCAATTTTTAACTGAAAGTTTAGAATTAATTTT
The DNA here is from genome assembly GCA_048887145.1 of Candidatus Hodarchaeota archaeon. Lineage (GTDB taxonomy): Archaea > Asgardarchaeota > Lokiarchaeia > Sigyniarchaeales > SOKP01 > SOKP01. The sequence continues at coordinate 35,811 of JBHLKA010000009.1, read as the reverse complement.
AGATAGGACTAAGTGTGTTGGTTGCGGAACTTGCGCACGGGTTTGTCCTAAAGATGCCATTTCAAGAGGACCTGTAGGGACTTCACGGAGATTTCCCAAACTTGAAGATATTATCCCAGAAGTATATGACCCAGAAAAATGTGTTTTTTGTGGAACTTGTGTTTACATGTGCCCTTTCAGTGCTCTAACTCTAAAAAAAGATGGCAAAGTAATTGAATTAGAAGAAATTCAAATTGTAAAAGAAAAAGTTGTACCCAAACTAGAATTTGAGGCAAAAAAGATTACTAGCTACAATGGAACTGAAAGAGTTGTAAAACAATATACAAATGGCAAAATAAGTGTTGTTGATGAAGAATGCCCTGGTGGATGTCAAACATGTTATGAAGTATGTCCTTCTGGAGCAATAACAGTTCCAGAAAAATCTGATAAGGGTTGGGAAACAGTTCCGAATGTAGTCGTTGATGAAGAAAAATGCACTTTTTGCGGAGCATGTGATAATGGCTGTCCTACGGGAGCTGTAAAATTAGAAATTACTGATGTTAAAACCTCTGGAGAATTTAGCGAAATGTTTTGGGAACCTTTATTAGAACGATTAAAGACTTTAAGATGGAGTGAAAAAGAGGAAAAATAAGAATGAGCTTAAATAATTTAATTTTACTAACTGGAAGGACAATTAATCAAGGCGTAGCTCTTGAAGGTGGAAAAATTACAAGAGAAAACGTTCGAGCAGCGGCCATCTGTGCTTTTGACAAAGATGACTTTAAAAAATTAGATTGTTTGGTTGGTACCCCAGTAAAAGTAATTACCGATTATGGTGAAGTGGTAGTTTATTCTACTATTTCAGATGAAGGGCCACATCCTGGTATAATATTCATTCCAATGGGTCCTTGGGCAAATCAATTAGTTAACCCTGATTCCCAATCGTGTGGAACTCCCACTTATAAGGGAATGAAAGCTAAGGTTGAGGTTATGAAGAGTGGAAGAGTGTTAGATGCATTAGAATTAATGAAACAATTGCGAGGGGCATAATAAATGGTGGAAAGAAAAATAAGAACGGTTTATGATGTAATTTGCCCATTTTGTGGTACACTTTGTGATGATCTTGAAGTAGATATTGATATTAAAGGGGATTCAGTTATAGAGGTTAGAAATGGGTGTCAAATTGGAACAAAGAAATTTTTCTCTTCAAATCCAGGTGGTCACAGATATTTAAGACCAAAAATAAAAATAAATGGAGAACATAAGGAAGTTTCTTGGAATGAAGCTTTAGATGCTGCAGCAGATATTTTAGTAAAAGCAAAAAGGCCACTATTATATGGGTTTTCATCAACGGAATGTGAAGCACAGAGTAAAGGAGTAGAATTAGCAGAAATTTTAGGAGCTATCTTAGATAATACTGCCTCAGTATGCCATGGTCCTTCATTATTAGCAATACAAGATGTGGGCGCTCCTTTATCTACATTGGGAGAATATAAAAATAGAGCAGATTTGGTAATTTTTTGGGGTTGTAATCCAGTTCATGCTCATCCAAGGCATTTAGGGAGATATAGTGAGTTTGTTAGGGGATATTTCAGAAAAGATGGAAGAAACGACAGATTTATTATAGTTGTAGATCCAAGGAACACTCATACTGCTCAAATTGCTGATCTATTTATTCAAGTTAATCCTAATGAAGATTATGAATTAATTAATGCAATAAGAGCTATGCTTAGGGGCGTTGAATTAGATGCAGAGGAAGTTTCGGGAGTATCCATTGAAAAAATAAAAGAATTAGTTGAAATGTTGAAATTATGCAATTTTGGTGTTATATTTTTCGGAATGGGACTCACTCAAACTTTAGCCCATCATAGAAATATTGATGCAGCGATTTCTTTGACAAGAGAACTAAATGATTATACAAAATTTCTATTAGAACCAATGCGAGGGCATTATAACGTAACTGGAGCAAATCAAGTTTTTACATGGAATACGGGATATGCATATTCAATTGATTTTTCGAGAGGTTATCCAAGATATAATCCAGGAGAATTTTCATCCGTTGATTTGCTTATTAAAGATGAAGTTGATTCTTCATTGATAGTAGCATCTGATCCTGCAAGTAATTTCCCTGCCGCTGCTGTAAAAAATTTATTTAAACATCCTTTGATTTCTATTGACCCTCATGAAACACCTACTTCGGCATTTGCAGATATAGTTTTGCCTGCTGCATTTGCGGGAATAGAGTGTGAAGGTACAGCATATCGTATGGATAAAGTCCCTCTAAGATTAAGAAAAGTAAAAGATGCTCCAGGTGAATGTCTTTCCGATAAAGAAATACTAGAAAAGCTAATTGATAAAGTAAAAGAAAAGCTTGGTGAGTAAAATATGGCAGAAATCAAATTAAAATTGAAGAAGAAACCAGAATTTCCATTAGAAGCAGATGTCATAACACCAGACAATTTTGCAGGTAAAACTATAGCAAACATTAAAAAATTAGAATTATATTATGGAAAAGAAATAGTTAAATTAAGTGATTTTTTCGATATTTCAGGTAAATCAACTGATATTAATGATACTAAAATTATTATTGAGGGAGATTTATCTAATGTCAAACGCATAGGAGAAAGTATGAGCGGTGGCGAAATAATTATAAATGGTAATGTAGGAATGCATGTTGGAAGTCAGATGAAAGCTGGAAAAATAACTGTTAATGGAAATGCTGATGATTGGGCAGGAGCGATGCTTCAAGGAGGAGAATTAGAAATAAACGGAGATGCTGGTCATTATGTAGGAGCAGCATACAGAGGTTTCTGGCAGGGAATGAAAAATGGTATAATCAAAGTAAAAGGAAAAGTAGGAAATGAAACATTAGCATGGGTAAATGGCTCTAAACCAGGAAATAGGTTTCCAAAATTAATCTGTGGCAGTGCTGGAGCTTTTTTAGGAATTCATAGCCATGGTGGTATTATTATTGTTGAAGGAGACTGTGATCGATGTGCTGGAGCGGACCAAGTCAGAGGAACTATTGTAGTTAAAGGCAAAATTACGAAAATTCTTCCTTCTTATAAGAAAATCGGAGTAATAGGTGAAATTGAATTACCAAATGGAGAAAAAATTACAGGGAACTTTATTGAATATAGTGGGGACCATTCTGTAGAAAAAAATCATTCTAAAATTGATAAAAAAACTGGAGAAATATCAAAAAGCTCTAATGGCAGACTATATATTGCTGCTTAACTATAATCGTTATTTTTTATCTGGTACTCTTTTTAAATAAACCTTATAAGTTAGAATAGAAATTTCATTATTTAATAAGCTCTATTGAATATTTTATAATCTAAAATCGATTTGTTTGGTTTTCATTTTGTTTAAAAGAAAAGTAAATATTACAAGAATTAAAAAGAATGAAATCTCAGAAGATATTGATATTATCTTAATAGAGACTCCTGTTGATATTTTTATAAACTCTGAGCCTTTAGTTAATATTGTTTGTTTACCCGATAGCTTAAAGGAATTAGCTGTTGGTTTTATTTATTCTATAGGAATTATCAATAATTATGAAGAGATTAAACAAATTAAGGTTAATGAGATAGAAGGAAATATTTATATTGAATTGGTCGATTCAATGGACTTCAAATTAAATGATTTTGATATGAATCCAGTAAGTAGAGTAATTGATACTACTTGTGGAATTCCTTCACCATGGCGGAAATTTATTAAAGATAAAATTAATGAGTCAAAAGAGACGATTACTTCAAATAAAATCAACCAGATTTCTTCAGAAATAATCTTCTCATCTATTATTAAAATGCAGAGTCAAACTAAATTATTTAAAGAAACTGGGGGGTGCCACGGGGCTGCCATTTTTGATTATGATGGGAATTTAATTAGTGTAAAAGAAGATATTGGAAGACATAATGCAATAGATAAAGTTATTGGTGAAATGTTGATAAAGAATCATGACTTCGATAAAGTATTTTTAACCTCAACTGGGAGATTAACAGGAGACTCAATTTTAAAAGCAATAAGAGCAAGAATCCCAATAGTTGCTTCATTATCTGCACCAATTGAATCTGGTATAAGATTAGCATTTGCTTATGGCATTACTTTAATAGGATTTGCTAGAGGGAAAAGAATGAATATCTATACACATCCTAATCGAATTACTTTGCCTTGAGTTTAACCTAACAATTACTTTTTTAATAACCTGAATAATCAATTAATTGTGTAAATTTTAAAATATATTGTAAACAATTAAAGGTAATAATTATTTTAGGTCACTTTAAGGATATAAAGTTAAGTGAGGAACAAATTTTATGAAGCATAAAACAGGATTTGTATTGCTAGTTATTGGCGGAGCATTAATGATCTATAGCTCTGTCAGAGGAGAAATCAAAATATTTGAAACACTTTATACTTTAGCTTCGAATGAATGGCCAGATTACGAACCACTTTTCAATATAATTGTTAATGTAATTTTTAGGTGGATAGCGGATTTAGGTGGCGTTGCTGTAATTACTGGAGCAATTCTGATAGTACTTGGCCAAGTAAGACTAGGGAAATTTATTATCTGGATAGGTCTAGCTTTTGGAACATTAGCACTAATTATTTGGATAACTACTCAGATAGTTCGTCTTACAGGAGTGATAACCGATCCAACAATAGTATATTATTTAGAAGAACTTTATACTCGATTCAGTTATGGTTCAGGATTAGGATTTGCTGGAGTAGTTATTGCCATAATAGGACGAGCATTTGTAAGAAGGGTAAAACCAAAGAAAGTTGAGGAAGTGGAAGAAGAGGAAGAAGAAGTTAAAATTGAAGAAGAGGAAGAAACTGAGATAACAGAGCCTTTAGAAAAGAAATTTTGTCCAGAATGTGGAACAGAATTGCCAGTATTTTCCAATTTTTGTAGTAATTGTGGGAAAGTTTTTGATTAAATTATTTTTTATTTTTTTTATTTTATTCTACTATCCTTATTACTTGATTTAACAAATTTTTTAATTAACTTAGTATTAAACCAAATATAATTATCATAAAAAATAAAGAGGAATTTTTGTCATGGCTAAAGTTGAAGAATATAAAATGTTCCAAGGTTGTACTATAGGAAACAGAATCCCTTTTATTGAGGCTTCAGCTCGAAAAGTTTTTGATACACTCGGAATAAAAACTTCTGATGCTCCTTTTGCATGTTGTCCTGATCCAGTAGGTTTTCATGCTGTAGATCACACAAGTTGGTTGGCAATGGGAGCAAGAAATCTTGCAATTGCGGAAGAAGAAGGAAAAGACATTGTTTCATTATGTAATGGTTGCTTTCAAACCTTAAAAGCGGTGAATCATGAATTACAGCATGATGATCACGAAAAAGGAAAAATTAATGAAATTTTAAAAGCAGTTAAGAAAGAATTCAAGGGTAGTGTTAATGTTAAACATTTTGTCGAAGTTTTACATGAATTAGGTGTCGAAAAAATAAAGGAACATGTGAAAAATGAATTATCAGGTCTAAAAGTAGCCTGCCATACAGGATGTCACTATAATCGCCCCTCTGAAATAATGCAAACAGATGATCCAATGGAGCCAATAAAACTGAGAGAATTAGTAGCTGCAACAGGAGCAACACCAGTCGATTATACCGAGGAAATGCTTTGCTGTGGATCAGGGGTAGGAAATACTGAGGAAGAACCATCAATGCAAGTATTAGCAAATAAGTTTAATAGTGCAATTAATGCTGGAGCAGAAGCCTTTATTGTAATATGTCCTGCATGTTTCCAACAAATGGATACAAATCAAAAAAAAGCTGGAACTCAGTCCAATAACACTTATGATATACCTATTCTCTATTTGACAGAATTATTTGCATTAGCATTTGGATTTCCTCCAGACGAACTTGGATTGAAATTTCACCGAGCTAGGTTGACCAGTTTCTTAGAAAAATATGGTCTTAAATAAAATATACCTATTAATTTTTTTAGTCATAATCTAGATTCATATAATTAGACTTCTCTTTCAATCTTTTTCTTAATAGATTTGATTTATTTTGATGATCATGTATTAAGTAATCCAATTCAAAAAATACAACATGTTTCATATTGGAAGGTTCATTCTTAAATAAAAAAACTGCGTGTATTAGTACCCAAGAAAATTCACTAGCAATAAAAAACCATTCAATTAGGTATATCATTGGGAAAAACAAAAATAGACCTTGCAAAAATGCAGTTATAAACGAGATCAACGAATAATAATTTGAAATTTTGGGATTTGATAATTCAATTATCCCATATAAAGTAAACGCAAGACTACCGAAACTAAAATAAATAAAACCAAGTAAACCATGCATATTACAAAAAAATTGATTTTTCGGATCCACGAGGAAGGGAAGAACAAATGCTAGGCTAAGGTTAGAAATAACAGAAGCTGTCATTGCCCCCTTTATTAAATAGCTTTCATAAATTTTTTTTTGTAGAAGAATCCCAAATGATATGTAAAAGGGAATTAAAAATATTTGTCGAAGAATAAAGCCTATTAAAAAAATATTATTAGAACTATAAAATTCATCCCCTAGATCACAAATATAATTAGACATTAAACTGAAAGTAGGATCAACTTCGATCCTTAAAATTGTGGCTATTATTAAACATGGCAATCCTATTGCCAAAGCCATAATCCCAAATATTGAGCCGCTGATTTTATAGGATTTCTTTTCTGACTTTAACATTGTTTTTATGGACGTTTTTTCAGAAATGTTTTTAAAAGATATTTTATTTATTCTATGAGCCCTCTATTAATCATCTACTACTTGTATAGAGTGATAAAGAAAAGCCCAACATCATTTAAAAATTTATTTATAAAACATGCTTTTAAGTAAAAAAGACTCTATTATTTAGTTCTAATAAGGAATATTGTATGCATAAATACCCATAGAAATATTCCTAAAATAGCGATCCAATAAAATATGCGGATAGTGACGAAAATAATTGCCAAACTGTAAAATAAGGCAGATAAAATAGATATTAAACCAAATAAGTTTGAAATTTTAGGATTTGTAAGTTCGATTATGCTGTAAAAAATATATGCTACTACCATAGCACTGAAATGCGTAAAACCTAGAAATCCATGAAGATTATTAGATATAGGGTTGTCGGGATCTGATAAAAAGGGAATTATTAAAATTAAACTTAAACTAGAAATTATAGAAGCCCCCATAGCTATTCTAATTAAATTCCAATTCCCTTTCTTTTGCTTTAGTGATATTCCAATAGAGATATAAAATGGAATTTGAAAACTTGCTGAAAAGGCCAAACCTATAAAAAATACTATGTTAGAAAAATTCTCTCCTGCACCCAAATCACTTAAATGATGTGTAAATATACTATAGGAGGGATCTACTTTAAGATATAAAATAATTGCTATAGTAAATGAACAAAGTGCTATTAACCATGCAAAAGAACCAAAAATAACTCCATTTTTACTATTGAAAAAAAATTTTAGATTTTTTTTATTAAGGATCTTCATAATTCTATGTATTGAATCTAAATTTGATTATATATAATTTTTTTACAATATCTCAGAATTTTATCGGATCTCATATTGACTTTAACGTATTAAGAACTCCTGAAGAATTTGATTCCAAGGTTAAATAACCTTCGCAAATAGGTTAAAACCATTTACTTTATATACATTGACCGATGTAAAATCTCCATAATTACCTTTAAAACCTTCAATAAAAATGTTTTTGTAGGCAAAATTTCTTCCAAAAACTTGATTATTCTTTTCTCCTTCATGAAGTGTTAAAACCTCACCCTCCCAATTTTCCCATTCCTTATTTGAATTAATTAGAATGTCCCTAAATATTTTTGAAAGACGTTTAGATCTTTCTTTTATAATTTTTCCATCAATCTGTTTCATTTCTTTTGCTTTAGTACCAGGTCGCGGAGTAAATTTCGAGATATTTAAAATTTCAGGTTTTAGCCATTCTATTAGTTCAATCGTTTTTCTAAAATCTTCTTCGGTTTCTCCAGGAAAACCGCATATAATATCGGTAGATATCGTTATGAGTGGAAAATGTTTCCTTAAAACTTCAATTCTATTAGTAATTTCTGAAATCCTGTAGGACCTATTCATTTTTTTTAAAATATTATTACTTCCAGATTGAATCGGAATATGTAAAAATTGATATACCTTTTTAAGGTTGAAAATGGCAATTAATTGATCTAAATTTTTAATTAGAAATCTTGGATTTAGCATTCCTATTCTAAGAAAAAATTTATAGTTCAAATTAGTGATATCTTTTATTATATCTACCAATTCTGTGTGATTATACTTATAGATACTACAATCTTGAGAGGTTAAATAAATCTGTTTAATCCCCTGTTTTAATTGATATTTTACATTTTTAATAATCTTTTCAGGCTCATAACAGTTTAAACGACCCCTAGCACTTTTTACACAGCAATAAGTACAAGCTCCAAGACAACCCTCGGAAATAGGAACAATACCAGTGATTTTTCCAGGTGCAAAATCAATTAAAAAATTTGTTTTATCTATTAATTCTTTAGTTTTGATTATTAAATTCGTATTCCCTTGCTTAATTTGTTTTAGGATTTTTGGAAATTCATGAATACTATCCAAATCAACTATGGCTGAGAAATTAGGGACGATCTTTCTAATTACATCTATATATGTGTGATCAATAAAAGGTAAACACCCAGCAATTATAATAAATTTATCTGGATTCTTACTAAAAAGGTTATGTAAAGATTCAAGGCGAGTTTTTATCTTATTTTCAGTTTGCTGTTTCACACCACAAGTATTAATAATAATGAAATTAGCATCATCCAAGTTTGACTGTAAGTAATTTGATTTCTTTAATAGATTTGTAATAATATAGGAATCTGCTTTGTTTGAAGTACATCCATAAGTTTCAATGTAAAATTTATTGTGTTCCAAATTCATTTCAGTTTGAGTTAATTTAATAATAATTTATAGAACAATATACTATAGGTTTAAAAGACTTTTTTAATTAAAATAATCTATTATTTACAATAACAAACTCGAAATTTATGAGATGAAATCTTATGACTCGATATGCCTATTGTAATGTCTGTAAAAAAGAGATAGATAAACCTGTACGAAAACCATTGGAAACCTCTAAAAAAACGGTTTGGATTATAGTAATTGTCGCTACTTTGGGAATAGCGCTTCTCTTCTATGCTATTTATTATGCTAATAGACAAAAAACGTATTGTCCAACATGTTTCTCACAGTTAAAGTTTTCAAAAGAACCTTTTGTAGCAGAAGAAGAAAAAGAGGAGGAACTTCTTCCATTAACTTCTAAAGAAAAAGTGCTTAAAAAAGCAGGAAAGGAAATTAAGAGAAGGAAGAAGGAAGAAAAGGTAAAAGTTGAAGAAGAGGGTGAAGAAAGAGTTCCTATTGACAAAATCTTCTGTCCGTATTGCGGAGAAGATATTGATCCTGATGCTAATCGGTGTCCTTATTGCCATAGTGCTTTAAAAGCCCCTCATAAAAAATAAGGACTTATCAATCCTCTAATATTTAAATAGGAAAAATATTCAAATAAACTAAAATAAAATATAAAATAATAGAATTTGGAATTTCTAATTTAAAATGTAAAAATAATTTAAGTTGAGATAATTATGCCACGAAAAGCCAGAAAAGCACCATTAAGAGCGCCCGATCCGTTAGATGAATATAGTACCTGGGATTTACGTATTGCTAAAACGATTTATTATTCCATAATCATAGGGGCTGCTGTTACTATCCTTGGTATATGGCTTATGATCATATCTTGGTTAGTTGAAGAAGGAATTTGGGATGAAATTGCAAGTTTGGGACCAGGAGTTGTAGCCCTTATCATTGTAGGGATTATTGTTGGCCATCTTTTTCTATTGGTATTGTTCTACATCTTATTTCGAGGAGGAATATTAAGACTGTGCCAACGAATGTTCAAAGATAGAGTGCTGGCCAAAAAATATGAAGATTATACAGCTTTAAGATTACTAGTCGCTGTTGCTTTGATAAGTGTTTATATTTTTCTCATAACCCTCATTGTAGTTATCATTCCTTATTTCCTATGGGAACTTGTAGCACAATTATTGGCATATGTTCTTCAATTCAATCCTGGAGAATGGGTATTATTTATTGGAATATTAATGCTCGTCATAATAGGTATAATTTACTTAGGATTTGTACTTTGGAATCATGCAGTGTTTGCTGTTTTGAAAAGAGTCAAACGTATAGAAGAGGAATATGAGATAGAAGAAGAAATTAAAAAAGAAGAATTAAAAGAAGCTGATGAAGACACTCTCCAAAGAATCTATGAAAAACAAACTGGTAATAAAGCGATCTATCGAGGAAAAGAGACTAAGGGTTATACAGCTTGGAAAAAGAAAATGTTAAGCTAATTTTTTAAAAAAATAAAATAAAAAAATTTTTTTATAATTTTCCTGTTACTTTATCTACGCATCATTCTAGGATTCCTAAATAAATCCATTTCTTGTTTTGGTGGCTTATATGGAGAACTTCCTGTATTTTTCATTTTTCTGTAGAGCCTTTTAATCGATTTTGCTGCACCGTCCATAAAATTACAGGCACACCCAAATAAAATCATATATCTCTGAAAAGTTTTATCTTTTGCGTAGGCTTGATCGTAGAATTCTATTTCAAATTCCTTTTGTATTGGCTTTCCATCTACTCTTGCTATAAGTTTCTTGCCTATGTAAATCTTGTAATTTCTTCCAGGTCCAACTACACCTCTGGCCCGAACCACTTGGAACTCATCTTCTTTTTGTTCAGGGAGTAGTGGAAAAGTCCAACGCGTTCCTACCAATCTCCAGCTTCTAGTACATCGGACTAAATTTATTGTTCCTGGTATTTGAAAGAAAAACACTGGTGCTGGATGTCTAATTTCATAACTCTGGATTAAAGAATGGGCAACACTTAACTCAACACCACCTTTAAAGTTCCCTCCTTTAGGTGTCGCATCCAAACTCTCTTCCATAATTGTAAAATAACGACATACGAGTCTCCTCTCTTCTATAGGGCTTTCTTCCCACTGTTCTTTGTTAAAAGCTATTATATACTTCTTTTCATCATCTTCTTCTATTACCCCCTCAATATCAAAATTTTTACTGAACCACCGAGTCTTAGCTTGGTACTTAAGTTGTTGATGTACCCCTAATTCCTCATCGTGTAAACGTGTTCTCCAAAAATTCACTTTAAATTTTTTAAATACAATCTGAGTTGGTTCAGCAGGTACTTCTGCCGCTTTTTCTTCTGCAGTAGCCTTTTTTGCTTTTTGTTTTCCCGTTGGAAGAGATCTACCTTTGGTTCGAGGTTTTTTTGACTTCTTTTCTGCCATTTTTTCTATTTCTTCAACTGGATCTTCTTCAGCCATTAAAAATCACTTGTTTTGAAATTTTGTTTTAAAAAATCTTTTCTTTATTATAAAAATAAATTTTCTTGGATTGCTTTTAATTTTTTCCTTAAATTCTTATTAATCAAAAGAAGTGATTTCAAATTTATAATTTTATTCCTTAAAGTAAATTTATTCAACCTATTTATCTAAAAAGAAAATAAGATTATCTTATTACTATTTAATTTAAAAATTTAACGAAAATAATTAACAACATGGAAAAAAAGAGTAATATTTAATAAATAAGCTCATGTGAACCTTCTAAAATCGAACTTCACATATGTCAGAATCACAAAACTTTTCGCCGATTGCTCTGTCTTTTGTTTCGTCTAAATCAAGAGACTTTAAATTTGCTATTAATTGTTCATATCTTGCTTCTGTAATTTCTTCATATGGTGGTTGTTTATACCCATGCTCTTTTAATGGTAGGAAACTAACACTTTTTAGCTTATCTTCACAAAATTCCAATACTCGTTTAAGTTCATTTTTTTCTTCAGGTTTGAACGTTACGGTTATAGATACTTGGTTATCAGACCAATATTTTTGATAATCTATGGCATTAGCCACTTGCTCCCAGATCGAAACTTCCTTTTTAGAACGATCAAAATATTCTTCATGGACAGGAAATTCAGCAACCACAGTATTAGGAGAATAAGAATCATCTTCTACTTTATATCCCGCTCTTTTGATATTTTCAATTAAATCAGAGTTTTTTGAGACCCTTATTCTGCGGATATAATACTCAGAATGAGGATAATGAATTCCTGGAGTCACCCCGGGAAGTAAACTTACTGTACCACTTGGTTTTACAGTAGTTAATTTAATCGATTTTGGAATACATAACCAATTTGAATACTCCTCGTCTAAGTTTTGTAAATATTGATAAGCACGATCACACCAATCAAGCACTTTTCTCCTTCCATGCTTTACAAAAGCCTCAATAATTCCTGTTTGAGAGATTCCCATACGTCTATTTTTGAGCATTACAGCATTGGTTTCAGGCCAATGAGTATTTACTAATGTTACAGATTTAGAATAAAGATATGCATATTTTAAAGTTTTTTGGAATTCCTCATAAGAATCATGGTTTGATGGAAAAGTCTCCACAAGACAGCAAAGTTCGAATGATTCTAAGGTCTGTTCTCCACAAGGATTTACTCCTGCCGCCTTTTTATCTTTATAATCTGGAGGGTCTCCCATCCTTCCATATGCTTTTGCATTTCCAAGCCAAAAAACTCCAGGTTCTCCATTTACAATTATTTGATTGGCAATAAAGGAATAATCTAATCCTTTTACTGCGAAGATACTATTATTACTTGCCCATCTATGAGAATATAATTTTTTTTCATCCTGTTTACATGTGACAAATTCTAAATCTGTAGGATCGCCTAAAGCGATTTCTGCGGATCTCCTGACGTTTCCGGCGACTACACATTTCCCGATGAGATTCATAATATCTACAATATCAACAGAAGTTATTGGTTGGTTTACTCTTTTATCTAATATTTTTCTTATATCCTCTAACATTTGTTTTAGTGGTCCAGGTCCAGATGCTACGCCCCCAAAACCCCGAATGGGCTCTCCAGATGGACGAACAAGAGAGAAATCATAACTGGGAATTTGTTTTCCTAGAAAATATGCCTCCAAGGTCAATTTGAGTGCTTCAACCCATCCTTCTCTACTGTCAGGGATTTGAAATTCAAAATGATTTTCCTTAGGTTTCTTAATTGTAATCTTTCCCGCACCCTTTGTATCAAATCCAACTCCAACTCCTAACATTAGAGCATCCATAACAAATTCGAAAGCTTTCGAATATTTTCGATTGATATCCTCTGTAGATGCAAAACCACAATTGTTTAAAGACATAGAACCGTGCCTTGCAATAAATTCTGTGCCCATCATCCACAAACCCCGCCCAGGGGGTAAGAATTTAAATTCCCAAATCTTTTGAAACATCTTTTGGGCTGACTTCTGAGCTTTTTCATCGCTCCATGGCAAACTTAATTTAATACAATGTTCTTTTTGGATAGAATAACAACCCTCAACAACTCTTTGAATTGTTTCCCAAAATTCTTCTTTACGATTTTCCTTTTCTATAATTCGCGCATAAGTCCTTTTATAAGTAATATAACCTAAAGGCCCCCAATTAGGTTGTTTTCCTTTAAATTGTTTAATGAATTTTTCGTCGAGTTTGAAAGAAATATTTTCTAAATTAATTGCGCGTGCAAATAGATTTCTATATTTATTTAAGCCACGCTGGGTTAATTCCACGCAAACTAATTCCCTAATATAATTAGTTCTAATCTCATCTATTCCAAGGCCTATTATTTTTCTAATTACATCTTCAGCAACCTTCTCAGCAATATGCATATCAAGTCCAGTTTCCTTATTTAAAACTTTGGCAATGCTTGTTTCTTCAAATTTTTTCTTTTCGCCTCTAGAATTGATTACATATTTTGGATACAAATCTATCAATGAGAAAGAATTATCTGTCATTCTATTCCTCCATTCTTATGAAAAAGATTATTAATTAAATTTTATCGGCTTTTATTATTAAATATTAGTTTATTCTGCCTTAACCTAACTAGAATTTAATGATTTAATGTAATATAAAATTATGGTATAGTTTTTATTAAGAGATTGATTAAATTTTGGTATGCGTGGTATAATCTGCTCTAAGAGCTCTATGATATACATGATATTTTAACCTTTAATTTTTAACTGTTTTGTAATTTAAGTTTTATTTATTATTTCGTCGTACTTTTGTCGTAAATGCTCATATTTTAATATTAACACTAAATATTTAAAGAAAAATTGTAAATAGGATTTTTAATTTATGATAATTATTATTATTATTATTAATAATTTGAAAAATGATTCACATTTTTTAAAAGTACAAATTATATAGCATCTTAATTAAGTAATAAAGTTGTAAAAGGATTTTATTCCAAATGGAATCGAAAAGTAAAAGCACGGCATCAAAAATTTTAAAACCTGATGTTCATAGGGAAGAAATGAGTTATTCCCTGATTTTATCATTTATTATATTATTAACCAATTATCTAGGTTCATTTTTAGTACCGATTACAATCTTTATGTTTTACTTCTTTATGTATTTCTTACCTAACTTCCTAAATGTTTCCAATTTTATCACAATCTTCACAGAAATCAAACCTTTAATGGCTTTAATTACAATGCCACTTGTTTTAATCGTATGTTATCTCATTAGATTATATTTCACTGCTTTAATCACCCGCATAATATGGGCATATACTGAAAGCAAATCACCATCTAAAAATGGTATAATTCCTCGGAATATTAAAAGTAAAACAGAGAAGTATTATCATATAAGATCATTTCTTTTGAAGTATCCCAAGAATCTGGTTGTCAAAGGATTATTTCCATGGTTATCAAATTGGTTATATAATTATATTGGTTCAATGTTTATTGGAAAAGGAACCACTTTTGAAGAATCTGTAGGAAACGACAAGTTTGCAATTGTCGGAAAAAATTGTTATATCGGAGTAAATTCTACCTTAGCTACCCATTTAATAGACGGGGTATGGGGGAATATTTCATATTTTCAAATACAACTCGGCGATAATATTACTATCGCGGGAAATAATCAAATTGGACCCGGTACAATGATTCATAGTAATTCATATCTATTACCTTTAGCGTCCGCTACTAAACATAATGTTGTAAAGGGAGATCACCATTATTATTTTGGTATTCCATTAAGGAAAATCTTTGATAAAAAAGTTATGAACTATTTAAATTTAACTCGTGAAGATTTGGAGAAGAATAAAATTTCTTTAGAAGATATAGAAGTTATAAAGAAGTCCAATAAGAAGAATAAAAGAGCTAAAAAAAAGCAAGAGAAAAATGAAGTTGATTCAAACCAACCAAAATTGGATGTGCAAAATAATGGAATTGAACTTGAAAATGTAGATTACAATCTTGATTTTACTACTAGCTCAGCAATAAGTCGAATAAATATAAAATTTTTAATAGTTTATCTGCCAATATTTTGGATTAGTGGGCTTCAAGTAGTAGTGTTGTTTTATACCTATACGTTTTTCGTTAAAAACCTGATTATGTTTACCTTTTTTTTACCAGTTATATTATTTGTATTATATTTTATTTTTATCCTCGGGTGTTTCTTATATAGCAAGCTTTTTCTAGTTCTGGTTAATCTAATTCATAAACCCAAGGAGGGTACGTTTCTGGCTGAAATAGGAGATACTGATTATGAATTTTGGATGCTGCGTACTGAGTTAAAAAAAATAGTATTATGGCTCATGAGAAATTGCCCCATTCCATGGGCAGATGTCATTGCTTTCAAGTGGTTTGGAATAAAAATGGATTTCTCGAGTTATTTATATGATGCATGGTGTGATGGAGAATTCTTATACTTGGGAAGAAAAGTAGTTGTAGGTCAAGGTGCAACTTTGATGAGTTCAATGGTAGTAGGAAAATATCTCGTTATTTCTAAAATAATCTTAGATGATTACAGCCTTATAGGAGGACATTCAACTGTTGCTCCAGGGACTATTGTGGGGAGAGATACAATGATTGGTGCTATCTCAACTACAACATATAATCAGGTTTTGGACCCTGGTTTTATTTATACTGGAATCCCTGCAATTAAATTAAAGCCAAATAAGTATGCTGAATCTCGAAGAGATATTATCATGAAAAAAGATGTTGATGAAGAAGTAAAATTTAAGGTTGAGCATGAAGTTAATATTGAAGAAGACAAAAAGGAAAAGCTCTAGCTGCTCTGAAAATCTTTAATTAATAAATAAAAACTATAAATATTCTGGTGTTTTCTGACTATTTATTATAATTTTATAGTTTAATCGTGCGTTATTATGACAAGTATTGAAACCATGCTATTAATAATTGGTTATTCAGCCATAGCTCTCTTTATTTACATAATTATTGCTTTTATTGTAGGGACTGTAAAGAAAAATAATGCAATAATGGACATTTTTTATGGACCTGCTTATTTTGTAGTATCTATAACAAGTTTAATTTTAAATATAGTACTATCGTCAAATTTTTGTATTCGC
Organism: Candidatus Hodarchaeota archaeon; assembly: GCA_048887145.1. Classification (GTDB taxonomy): domain Archaea; phylum Asgardarchaeota; class Lokiarchaeia; order Sigyniarchaeales; family SOKP01; genus SOKP01. The sequence goes on along the minus strand of JBHLKA010000009.1, from coordinate 19,326 downwards.
CAAGTTATAGCTACTAGCTTAGTATTAATCTGGGCAATAAGATTAGCAACCTATGTATATATTAGAAATAGAGGAAAACCTGAAGATTATCGCTATAAAGCAATGAGAGACAGGTGGAAAACGAATATAGCATTAAAAAGTTTGTTTAAAGTTTATTTATTTCAAGGGATTATTGTGTTCTTAGTTGATATCCCAGTTTGGTTTGTAAACATAAGTGAAAATCCTGCTATAATCAGTTTATTAGATTTTGGAGGAATTACATTATGGTTAGGAGCTATTATATGGCTAGTAGGATTTCTCTTTGAAACTATAGCAGACTTTTCTCTTTATAAATTCCTACAAGATCCAGCAAATCAAGGAAAAATTATGACAAAAAGCGTATGGAAATATTCTATGCATCCAAATTATTTCGGAGAAGTAACTCAATGGTGGGCTCTTTTTATAATCGCATTGGCAGTTCCATTTGGCTTCATAACTTTTATAGGCCCAGCATATATTACATTTCAAATAATAAGGGTTTCCGGTGTAAAACTTCTAGATAAAAGATTTGAAGGAAATGAAGAATATGCTAACTACAAAAGAAGAACTAGCTCATTTATCCCTTGGTTCCCCAAAAAAGAAAAGAAAACATAATCAATTTCAAAAATTAATAACTTATAATCTTTAAACTTTTATTTTTTATATTTATATATTATTCCTAAAATCAAGAGTTTGAAAATCTTTAAATTCAATAGTTATAATACCTAAAGAACCAGTAAAAATAACAAAAGTAATTGTACTTATTACATTTTAACTAAATTATCATTGATGAGATAGAAAATGGAGAGTTCACCTCAAAATGGTACCAACAATGATATTATAAAAGAAGAAATTAATTTACAGTTTCATTGGTACATGTTTTTGTTTTTCATTATCTATTTCGGATCATTTCTGATCCCCGCGATTATATTTATGGTCTATATCATGTTTTTTTATTTACCATATTTTTTAGATACTAGTAATTTTATATTGCTTTTCACTCAATTAGAACCACTTTTGGCTTCAATTTTTATGCCTTTAATAATTATTTTATGTTATTTAATCCACATTTTCCTTGTAGGGTTAATTACTAAGCAGATATGGAAGACTACCGAAAAGAAATCCCCGTCTAAAGATGGAATAATCCCTCGAAATATTCCCAGTAAAACTTTAAATTATTATCATATACGTAGTTTTGTAATTAAATATCCAAAAAACGCTGTCATAAGAGGACCTTTTCCATGGCTAATAAATTGGCTTTATAATTTCATAGGAGCTAATTCTATTGGAAAAGGTACAACCCTTGAAGAGAATGTTAGCGCTGATAGATATATTTCGATGGGAAATAATTGTTATTTTGGGGTTGATGGTGCTTTTAGTTCCCATGCTGTCGAAGGAATTTTCGGAAATATAACTTATTTTAAAGTAAAGATTGGTAATAATGTCACTACTGCAGGTTTTAATTGTATTGGCCCCGGTAATGAAGTAAATGATAATTCTTGGTTTTTACCTATGACAGGTGCAACTAAACATAATATCTTAAAAGGTAATAATTATTATTTTGGAGCTCCTTTGAGACGAATTTTCAAAAAACGCTTGATGGATTACTTAAAAGTGTCTGAAGAAGATCTTGAGAGAGCAGAAAAACTTAAGAATGAAAGAATTGAGAAAAAACTAATCCAGAGAGGGAGAGCAAATGACAAGTAGTAATTCAACAGAAAAAGAAAAAGAAATTCACGCCGATAAAACAGATTATACAATAGATTTTGTAACCAGTAGTGCTATTAGTAGAATTAGTATCAAATTTCTGGCAATATATATTCCAATTCTATGGGTAAGCGGATACATGGCCGTTGCTGTTTTTTTTGATGTAGCTACATTGATAGACAATTGGATTTTAACTATGTTTTTATTACCATTTTGGTTATTTATTTTATATTTTATATTTATCTTTGGAATTGCTATCTTTAGTAAAGCATTTCTATTAATAGTTAATATGGTACATAAACCTCGAGAAGGCGTTTTTAGAGCAGAGAAAGGTGATCAAGACTTTGAATTTTGGAGATTACGCATAGAGTTGAAAAAGTTAGCATTGTGGTTAATGAATAATAGTCCATTGCCATGGATCGTCATGTGGGGTTTTAGATGGTTTGGGGTGAGGATAGATTTCTCAAGTCACCTCCAAGATGCATGGGTAGATACTGACTTCATAGAATTTGGAAGAAATGTTACTATTGGTCAAGGTACTGTCGTAATGAGTTCAATGGTTGTTGGAAAGTATTTAATCATAAAAAAGGTTATATTTGGGGATTATACCGTCGCAGGAGGTGTATCAAATATAGCACCTGGTACGTTTTTGGGAGATGATTCTGTTACAGGTGCGTTTACTAATACAAATTTTAACCAATTTATTGAACCAGGCTGGATATATGTTGGTCTTCCTGCTATGAAATACAAACCTAATAAATTCGCTGAACAAAGAAGGGATCGGTATTTTAAAAAGGATGTAGAAGAGGAAATAACCTATGAAGTTCAACATGATGTAAATATTGATGAAGATAAGAAAGAACTAGTAAATAATAATAAGGAGGGAGAAATTTAATGTCAGTTCCCGCCTATCTTAAAGCCGGTCCTTTTACATCCAATGTTTTAGTGAAAAAGAGATATTTGATATTGTATATTTTCCAAATTTGGTTAAGCATCTTTGTTATCCAGTTTGAATTTTGGTGGTATTGGAATTTCTTATATTATAGTAAGTTTATCCATTTCATAATTTTCCTTCCCGCTTTGATATTTGTAATATATCTCTCGCTTGTATTTATATCTCTACTTTCTACTAAAATTTTACTTATTATTATAAATCTCTTTCATAAACCAAGGGAAGGAGTATTTCTTAGAGACCCATCTGATAAGGATTATAGATATTGGAGTATTAGAAATACAATTAAAAAATGGTCAGCATGGATGGCACATAAATTTCCTTTGCCCTTCTTAGATAATATATGTTTTAAATTATTTGGAGTTAAGACAAAGTTTTCAAACTCTCTATTTGAAGGTTGGGTCGATACAGAATTTATTGAATTTGGTAAAAACGTTGTAGTCGGCCAAGCGAGCATCATTCAATCTGCAGTCATCATTGGAAATCTCTTCATTATTAGAAAAACAATAATTGAAGATAATGTGCGAATAGGCGCACACTCGGTTGTCATGCCAGGAACACATATGAACAAGAATTCAGTTCTTGCTGCTAGCTCTCTCACAACTATCGGTCAAGAATTAGAAGAGGGCTGGGTTTATCTTGGTGCTCCAGCAAAAAAGTACAAGGAAGATGTATTTTTTGAAGATGGATTGGAAGAAATAATAGCTAAACAAGAGCAGGATATTGAAGAATTACGTAAAAAATATGAAGCTCTTTATACTAGACGAAAAGATAAAAAAGTTTGAGTGAATTAAAGTGTTTCTTTACTGATTATTTAATTAATAGATCGAAGCAAAATGAAGATAGGTTATCCTTGCATAAATCTTACATTAAACTGCAAAAGTAGTAGAACTTTTCGTTTGAAAAATTATTCTGAAGAAAAACTAATTGAAACTATAGATGGAAATTTAAAGTGTTTACAAGAAATTCTTGAATATAACAAAAATAACAAAATTTTTTTCTTTAGAATTACATCTGATTTAATTCCATTTGCTTCTCATCCTGTTATGAAATTTGAATGGCAAGATTACTTCAAAGAAAAGTTTAATGAAATAGGGAAATTTATTACTAAGCATAATATGAGAATCTCTATGCATCCTGGTCAATATACGGTATTAAATTCTAAAAACGATAAAGTTGTTAATACGAGCATAAAGGAATTGCAATATCATGCTGATGTTTTAGGTTTAATGAATTTATCCTGCAAAGCTAAAATTATTACCCATATTGGAGGAGTTTATGGTGATAAAAATGCAAGTAAAAAAAGATTCATCGAGAGATATAATAATCTTGCAGATAATATAAAAAAGAGATATGTTATAGAAAATGATGATAAAAGCTTTAATTTAGCAGATTGTCTTGAAGTATATAAAGAGAATTCTATTCCTATTGTTTTTGATATCTATCATCATGAATGCTTAAATTCAGGTGAAACAATTAAAGAGGCATTCAACAAATTCACGAAAACTTGGAATAAAAAAGATGGTTTACCTATCGTGCATTATAGTTCCCAACATCCCATAAAAGGACAGCCGAGTCATGCAGATAGTCTACTACTCAACAATTTTGTAAACTTTATTGAGGAGTCAGTAAATTATGATTTTGACCTTATGTTAGAAATAAAAGATAAAGAACAGAGTGCTTTAAAGGCAATAAACCTTCTTCAATATGATCCACGTTTTCTATCCAAATAAAATCAAATTGGTGATGTGTATTCGAGTTATTAAATTACCAAAAATGAATGAAAAAGAGATAAAAGAAGCAATCAATTCTCAAAATTTATGTAGAATTGCGTTCATAGATAATGAATACCCATATATCTCACCGTTCCAATATGTTTTAATTGATGGTATTTTATATTTTCATTTTACTAATTATGGGAAAAAGAAGCAAATTCTTTCAAATAATTCTAATGTATGTGTATCAATCGAAAAATTTGAAGCAGATCTTAAGAGCTATTACTTTATTTCAATGCAGGGTAAATTGGAATTAGTAGAAAATAATCAACTAAAAAATGAAGTTATTAATCAAATGGTACAATCTGCAAGGAGCAAATTTTCAGAAAATTTTTTATCAGCGCACGGCTTTGAAAAAAGTCAAGGCTGGGATATATTTACCGTTGAAGGTCAACTTATTTATAAATTCAAACAAGTAGGATCTCCAATAGGTCTAAAATCCATTTGATGATTTAAAAATTATCATTTTTAGTCAATTTTTTTTACAAATTTTTTTTCTTAAAGTAAATTTAAATAATAACTTGACGAAATATATTATAATTCAAATTTTTCGATAAATCCAATTGGCAAAAATATTATGAGAAAGATTAATCAAAAGAAGATATTTTTTTCTATTTTAGGCATTATTTTAGGATTTTCTATTATTACTATTACAGATTTTAATAATTATCAAGGAAATCTAAATATTGATAATCTTCCTAATTTAAAGGTTGAAGGATCAGATGAATACATAATTGAGGCAACTATTTCAGATCATATTTGGTCGCCAGACGGAACTAAAGTAGCATATATAAAATCTCAAAATCAACAGACATGGAACTGTGAACTTTGGGTTGCCGATAAAAATCCTAATAGCCCACAACTCACGAACCATCAATTGATATATACTGGGGCAGCATATAATAGTTTATATGATTGGAAAGATGATTGGATTCTTTTCTCTATAAGATTTGAGGACGGTAGCGCAAGTTCATATTATGGAAGGAGAGAACTTTGGAAAATAAAATTTGATGGAACTTCTCTCACTCAGGTTACGTTTACCCATACTAATGGAATAAGAACAACATCATCGAACCCCACATGGATAAACGAAGGAACGGTGGTCATGGGAATGTTTATTCCAGGAACAAATCTGGTATATTTTACTGCTCATAATGGTAATGGATGGTATAGATCATATGTTTGTAATGATGACGGTACCGATAATTGGCAACATAGATCATATCCCGATTATTCATTTAACGCAAACTTTGGTTCCATAATGGACCCAAACGGTAATAAACTTTTGTGGGGACATGCTACCTATTGGAATAACCCTACTACTTTAAAATCATGCAATGTAGATGGTTCAGACAGGAATACAATTAAATCTTTTACGAAAAAAACTTACGCCCTAGCATTAGCGGATGGAAATACAGTGGTATGGGATAATAATGATAATATATATGCAATTGATATGGATGGGAGCAACGAAAGGACAGTTATTGATGATACATACATTAACAGATGGTGGAACTACAATCCTATTGATGGGCAAGAGCTAATAATGGCAAGTAACCGTTTAGATGGCAATATGCATCTATTTAGAATAAAAACGAATGGCACTGGTATTGTTCCACTAACAGAAGAAGGTCCATATAACGATGAGTTTCCAATTTATTCCCCTGATGGTCAATATCTTATGTATAGGAGACTTCCTTCCGATTTTGATCCTGATGTCAATGATCAACCATATCCTTATGAGCTGGTTATTAAAAGCTTGGTTCCAAAACCAACAATTACGATAACTTCTCCCGTTCAAAATGATGTTTTTGGTAATGTTGCGCCAAATTTTGAGGTATCAATTTCTGGAACTTTAATAGATACTACTTGGTATACCCTTGATGGAGGAATTACTAACATTACTTTTTCAGGACTAACAGGGACTATAGATCAAACAGAATGGGATAAAAAAGGGGATGGTCCTCTGAATCTTCGATTTTATATTAATGATACGTTGGGAAATTCAAGCTATTCTGAAGTTACTATTAAAAAAGACACAATAGTACCGCTCATTACTATAAATTCTCCATATGAAAATCAGTTGTTCGGGAAAGCTTCTCCTGAATTTGATCTCACCGTAATAGAATCTAATATTGATTTAATGTGGTATACTTTAGATGATGGATTAACAAACATTTCACATAGCTTACTTAATGGAATTATTGACCAATCAGAATGGAATAAACGTGACAATGGAGCAATTAATCTCAGATTTTACGTATTAGATAAAGCAGGTAATGTTGCTTTTGCAGAAGTTACTGTTATAAAAGAAGTTAGTGATCCGATTATTATAATAAATCTTCCGTTAGAAAATGGACTTTTTGGTGTTGATGCTCCCACATACAATATTTCTGTTATTGAACCGGATTTAGCATCAATGTGGTACACTCTGGATGATGGATTGACTAATCTAACTATAACTGAATCTACCGGAATTATAGACGAAACTATATGGAATTCAGCTCCCAGTGATCAAATTACGATTAAATTTTATGCGAAGGATACCTTGGGAAATATAGGTTATGCTGAGGTAGTAATCGAAAAGGATGCAACTGCTCCCACCATTCAAGTTAACACACCATCGGATAATGATATTTTTGGGTATAATCCGCCCAATTATATTATCTCTATTACTGATACTAATTTAGATTCCATGTGGTATACATTAGATAATGGAATTACTCAAATCCCCTTATTTGCTTTTACAGGTACCATTGATCAAACAGAATGGGACAAAAAAGGAAATGGGGCAGTAACTATTAGATTCTATGCTAATGATACTTTAGGCAATAGCGGTTATACCGAAGTAATAGTTACAAAAGATTTAATTGATCCAACTGTTAATATTATTTCTCCTAATGAAAATGAAGTATTTGGAAATAACCCTCCTATATTTGAAATTATAATAATCGAATCGAATTTAGATTTAATGTGGTATACATTAGATAACGGATTAACTAATATCCCATTTTTCAGTTTCATTGGAACAATAGACCAAACTGAATGGGATAAAAGAGATACGGGAGATGTTGTCATTAAATTTTATGCGATTGATCAGGCAGGAAACGAAGGATTTGCTGAAATTACTGTAACTAAAGATATTAACATGCCAATTATTACTATTAATTCGCCTAAAATGAATGATTTTGCGAATCCTAAGGCTCCTAGCTTCAACATTACTGTTAAAGAACCTCATATCGATTTAATGTGGTATACGCTTGATTATGGGATTAATAACTACTACTTTACTGAATTTACAGGAACTATAAGTCAGGGAGAATGGGATAAATTTAGCAATGGTACAGTAGTAATTAGGTTCTATGTGAAAGATGAAGGAGGAAATGAAGCTTTTTCGGAAGTATCCATCAACAAAGATATATATGCACCTATAATAACAATTTATGCGCCTGAATTAGGCGCTGATATAGTAGATTTCCCACCTATATACAGTATATTTATAGAAGAAGCTAATCTTGATGCATATTGGTATACAATTGATAATGGATTGAATAATCACACTATCTCCACATTAACTGGAATTATTGATGAAACTGTATGGAATTCGGCTCCCGATGGTCCAATAATCATTGCTTTTTACGCAAAAGATAAAGGTGGAAATATAGGGTTCAATGAAGTAATCGTTGTAAAAAGAACTACAATACAACCACAGCAACAAATTCCAGGGTATAGTCTATTCATTTTACTTGGGATGGTAAGTTTCATTTCCATGATTCTTATCAAAAGAAAATTCAAATCTTAATCACACTTTTTTTAATTTTTAGGCATTACAAGGTAAATATAAATAGAATTTTGACAAATTATACTATAATTCATCTAAGACAAAAATTCTCAATTGTTAAATAAAATGAAAGTAAAAAAATCACACTTATATGGTGAGAGCTTCGGAACAACTTCTCCTGCTTACGATATCTCAGTTACAAACTCTTATGAAGCTATTTGGTATACACTTAATATTGGAAGTACAAATATCAGTGCAAGTGGATTAATAGGAACTATCGATCAAACCGAATGGAATAAGCAAGACTATGAAGGCATTACAATCAGATTTTATGCAAATAATTCCTTAGGGAAAGTGAATTATGCAGAAGTAAGAGTTATCAAAGTTCACGATGAATGGAAGTTTTTACGAGAAATCTCAATACCCGAAGATACTTATCAAATAAAAATATTATTAAAATTTACTCATTTGAATATTATGATATCTTTTTTTTCAGATTATAAAGCTTAAATTACAAAATTGTATAAATTATTATACGACAAAAAAAACATAAATTAAGAAAAAAACAGAAATGATAGTAAAAACTAGGAACACTCCTAATAATAGAAATAAGATCATTACAATATTGTTAATTTTAGTAATAATCTTTACATATACTATAATCTTTATTGATTTAGTTGAAAAAGGTGAATCTATACATCCAAAAAGGAATAATTTGGACTATAATTTATTTAAAAGGTTAAAATCATCTCCAGATATGAGTTCTCCATTATTATGGTATTCTCAAACGGGATATGAGGTCCAAACAGTTGCCATATCTTCTGATGGGAATTACATTGTTTCCGGAAGTAAATATTCTGGCAAAAATCTCATCACTTTTCATCGTAAAGACTATTCTACACCTTTATGGATAAATAACGATTTGAATGGGGAAGTTTGTGATGTAGATATTTCTTTAAACGGTACCTATATAGTGGCTGGAACAGGATATGGATTTGGAAAAGATACAAGAATCTATTTATTTGAGAGTAATTCTTCTTTGCCAGTATGGAGTTATGAAGCTGAAAATATAGTTTTCTCTGTGGCTATTTCATCAGATGGAAATTATATTGTGGCTGGTTCAAAGGATGATAGAGTTTACTTTTTTCATAAATCTAGTTCAACTCCAATTTGGAGTTATAAAGCAGAAGATCATATTTCGAGCGTGGCAATTTCTAATGATGGTAGCTATCTTGTTGCTGGAAGTGGAGATCATAGAATATATTTTTTTGAAAGATCAAGTTCAACACCCTTATGGAGTTATACAATTGATTATATCTCGGGTAATATGGGTGATGTTGAGTCAGTCTCTATCTCATCAGATGGAAATTACATAGTTGCAGGAACTCAGATATATCAAGGTACAAGTAAAGTATATCTATTCCATCAGTCGGGTGGTACTCCATTATGGAAATTTTCGGCAGGAGATTACATTAATTCAGTTTCGATAGATTCGAACGGCAATTACTTAGTTGCTGGAAGTCAAGATGATAACATATACCTTTTCCACAAGTCAAATTCCGTTCCCGTATGGAACTACACTACAGAAGATTCTGTAAATTCTGTTTCAATTTCAGGGGATGGAAATTATATCGTATCTGGAGGAGGTTGGGACGATAGAAAAGTCTATTTTTTCAACAGAACCCAAAATAATCCTTTATGGAAATATGAGACAACAGATCAAATCAATTCAGTGGATATTTCATTCAATGGAACGAAAATTACTAGTGGAGGCATGGATAATAATATTTATTTATTCAAATCGAATGGTTCGCAAAATCATGCGACCTTGTTTACTGATGCTGATAATCCAGATACAAATGCCGATTTTAATTTATATTTAAATACTTTTTGTACTCCAGAAAATATTTCGATCTATCAGCATTACAGTTATATTACCCAAATAAATGAAAGTGTCAATCTAATTGCCTCTGGTAATTTTTTAAATAATCCATATAATATTAAAGGATTGAGTAGTGGGATATATTATTTCAAAATAAAGATTTATAATAGTTTATACGGATTCATCTACTCAAATTGCATCAGTGTTAATATTTTTGCTATGTATAATTTGTTATGGTCCAGATTTTATGGTGATAGTAACACCCAAGGAGGAAAAGGGCTCTGTAGTGACTCTCAAAATAATATTTATATAACAGGCTATATTATGGATGGTCCTCATGGGAGAAATGATGGGATCATAATAAAATCAAGTGATTTAGGTGTTCAATTATGGAATAAAACGTTTGGGGGAGGCGGTGACGATGGTGGAATGGATGTTTGTGTAGATTCAAAGGATAATATATATGTTATTGGCACAATAGATAGTTATTTTATAAATCAAGAAAAAATTATCCTTCTTAAATATAACACTGAAGGTCATTGTTATTGGAATAGAACTTGGTATGGTTTAAGTAGAGCTCATGGTCGAAGTATCGCAATAGATTCAGAAGACAATATATATGTTGCAGGTTATGCGGGAGATTATCCAAATGATTTTGTATTAATTAAATACAATATCTCTGGTGCAAAAATCTGGGAACGAAAATGGGGTGGAAGTATGGATGAAGGAAGATACGGAACAGATATCGAAATAGATCTTAATGATAATGTTTATATTACAGGTTATTCAACTAGTTTTGGTGCGGGAGATGCTGACGCTGTTTTAATAAAGTATGATAAATATGGTAATCAGAAATGGAACACAACTTGGGGCGGTATAAGTATCGATGGCGCTGAAGCAATCACTATCGATTCAATGAATAATATATTTATTGCAGGATATACCGATAGTTTCAGTACCAATGGATATAGAAACCTTTTTATTGCACGATTTGATGATACAGGTAGTCAAATTTGGAACAGAACCTGGATTGGAATAGGTGGTGCTTACTGCAGAGATATGACAGTAGATTCAAATAATTATATCTTTTTAACAGGAGATACGTATAATTCAATGACTCAAAAAATATTTTTATTAATATGCAATATAAATGGTCAAAATTTATGGAATACAACCTGGGGTCATGGATATTCTATGATGACTGAAGGATGGGGTATTAACGTAGACTCAAGTGATGATATATATATTTCTGGATACACTGATTACTATGATGGTCATAATGATGATATTATTTTATTGAAATATTCTAAGTTGGATAATGTTGATCCAATAATCACAATAAATTTCCCCGTTGTTAATAGGATTTATGGAATTCTCGCTCCTGATTATACTATTTCAGTTCAAGAGTCTCACATCGACTTAATGTGGTATACGCTTGATTATGGGATTAATAAATATTACTTTACTGAATTCAGCGGAACTATAAATCAGGGAGAATGGGATAAATTTAGTAATGGTACTGTAGTAATTAGGTTCTATGTAAAAGATGAAGGGGGAAATGAAGCTTTCTCGGAAGTACTTGTCAATAAAGACACATTTGCCCCTATAATTACAATTCATGCACCTGAATTAGGTGCTGATATAGTAGATTTTCCTCCTGTATATAGTATCTCTATTGAAGAGGCTAACCTCGATACATACTGGTACACAATTGATAATGGATTGAATAATCATACTATTTCTGAATTAACTGGAATTATAGACGAAATGATATGGAATTTGGCTCCCGATGGTCCAATGACCATTACATTTTACGCAAAGGATAAAGGAGGAAATATAGGGTCAAATGAAGTAATCGTTGTAAAAAGAACAACAATACAACCACAGCAACAAATTCCAGGTTATAATCTATTCATTTTAATTGGAATGGTTAGTCTCATATCAGTGATTCTTATCAAGAGAAAGTTAAAATCTTAACTATATTTGTATAAATACAAACTCATCTTTACTTAACAGTAACGATTTTTGATAAAAATCACAGAAGTAAATAACTTTTCTTTTTTTTTATTTAAATAAAATAATGCACATGGTTTTGACAAAAGTCAAGGTTGGGATATATACTGCACAGGGTCGACTCATTTATAAATTCATACAAATCAGAGCTCCAATAGGGCTAAAATCCTTTTAAATTTTTAGGTTTGGATTTTATTATTAAATAAAAATAAAATTAATGGGTGACTAACTAAATTTAAGGATGGAATATTACTTGAAGAGCATTAATTATAGCTTGGATCGCTTTCATAGCATGATAAGGTTTGATATCTCCCCAAATTCTAAACATATGAGCAAACCACTCTACAATCTCTGCAATGGTTTCTTTATCAGAAAGGTTTTTTCCATTAAATCTCTCGAGTGCAGCGATTTTCTTATTTGGATAATAAATTACTGAAACAGGATCATTTTCTTGTTTTCCTACCTGTAGTCCATAAGTAAATCCTTCTTCTGTTGGTGTGGTAAAAAAAATTCCTGTAATTGGTATAAATTCAGAATCCATTTTTCATTAAATATATTAATATTTACAGTTTTTTTATGGCTATATTTCATATTAATATTTTTTATTAATAAAAGAACATTGATTTGGTAAAGTGTGGCTAACTTAATCGAATAAAATTCAATCATTTTTAATATCTTATTCGAACCAAATCGTATTTAATTATTAAGGTTTTTGAGAACTTCAAAAACTTCTTCATTTTCAGGTATATCCCTCATTGAATCACTGTAATAAGCATATCTTATAATCCCTTGTTTATCGATTATCAGAAGTGCTGGCATCCTTCCCAGTTTTAAAGGTTTTACTTCCTGTTTTAACATCTTATTTACCTGTTTTGTGGCATCATAATAAATTGGAAATTTTTTTTTGGCAAAATTGGCTTCAAAATTCCTAGCACTTTCAAGATCATCTGGTAAGATCGTATATAATATTGCATTGTATTCTTTGAATTTATCGTAATCATCTCCGAGCTTTCCTGCATGGGCTTTAGCATAGGGTCAATTTTTACTTCGGAATAAAACTATTACTACGCTTTGACCCAAAAAGTCCTGAATACTATGTCTTTCGCCTCTTGAGTTTGGTAATTTAAATTGTTTTATTTTTGTTCCCACTAAATTAAATTTATCTTTCATGTTTAATCCATTAATTGTATTTTATAATTTAAACAAATAAGAAATAAATATTGTTCACTTATATTCCTTTTAATTACAAATTATTAATTTATGAAGTGAAAGCATATGACCTTGATGATTAATTGGTTAGCTGTTGTCGTTGTTGCAATAATCTATTTTCTAATTCATTTTTTCTGGTATTTTCCATTTGCTTTTGGAAACATGTGGCTTAAATTGGTTGGTAAAGAGAGTGAACCGAAATCAAAAATTATTAGGGACACGATTATAATGATTCCAACAAGTTTTGTGACTGTTCTAATGATTGAAGTGATCATGGATTTTACTAGTAATGATATTGTTTCAGCATTAATCATAAGTATCCTTTTATGGGTAGGATTTGTTGCAACTATAGGGATTAACCAAAATAACTTTAATGATAGAGGAGTAAAACTTTTTCTCTTAGAATATGGGTTTTATTTGATTGGATTCATAATTGCAGGTATAATTTTAGCCGTTTGGCAATAAATTCATTTTTTTCTTTTTTTTATCATATTAAAATATTCTCATCGTTTTTAGGAATAATTACATATAAAGGCCATTTCTTCAGTATACCTTTGGGTGCTTGTCCTTCACGAACTTTACCTAATATTTCTGATCGCGTAGCTAAGAAGTCAACTGGCTGATCATCAATAAATTTGATATTTATAACATTGTTGATAATTCCTTGAGTGAGTTCCTCCTGATGCTGACATGAAGAAATTAATTCTAATAATTGTTTTTCTTTCAGGCAATTATTTTTAATATTAGAAGGAAAAATTAAATCCCAGGATTTTTTATTTTTCTTTAGTAATAATAATGCATCAACCTCCATATTACAATCATTCTTTAGGCAATTAATTAAATTTCTAGGCTGATTTATTATAAATCCATTTAGAGGGAAAAAATCGCCAGCATAAATATTATAATGGAAAGGTATAGTAAGTTTTTCAGATAATTTGAGATTATATTTCAATTTAAAACTCGATCGAACGATTTTTCCGTCTATTTCTGGTAATCCATCATTTTCTTTTATAGTAATAATATCACCTAAATCAATATTAATTAAAGCATTTAAACCATCCATTCTTGAGACTAATAGCTTACCTGTCTTATTTGATGTTCGAGAAATTAATTCTTTTTTGTTATGATGTTCTATAACAGCTAGGGTCAAAGGAAAAACATACAACCTATTTTGACGTGAAATTTCGAAATCTCCTTTAGAAATACTGGATGCGAAGGGTCCTATCTCAGATGCTACATAGAGATTTGTAAACCTTTCTCTTCCCTTTTCCCATTTCATAAACTTCCTTATTAAAGCCCAGTTCTGTTCTGAAAGGGAGCTTATACTAAATATTATTGTAGCCTTGGATAATTTCTCCGAAAGCTTTTTTTGAATGACTTTTGATGCTTTTTGTTTACCTTCTTTTTCAATCATCGAAATTAGATTCTCTAATGTAGAATTTTTATAATCTGGTAAATTATCAAGAGATCTCTGAACTTGTAATGTTAGTTTTTCTAAATCAGCCCATCCTAAAATCGTTAAAGCAGGAGCTGAAATAACACGAATATCATCCAAATCTAATATTTTAGAAATTACATCTAAACTTTTAGAATTTTTATACTCGTAAAATGTGTAAGCTTTTGGTCTAATGATTGAAAGCATTACTCTTTGAGAAAATTCAGAAGAATAGAGCGAGATATATGGCTGCCCGTCATAACTTTGTAAACCGTCTAATTTAATTCTTGAAGGCACAAAAATTACGGCTGAAGATTTAGAATCTAATCCGCTTGATTCGAATATAGCTTGCATACCTGGAGCCCAATTTTTCTGAACTACGCTTTTTGACATAAAGAACCACTTAAGAGCTGAAATCTTACTATTAGTTGTTCCGGAGGTATGGCATATTATTGGCGTATAATATTTGTTATAATCAGAGAGAAATTTTTCCAAACTAATAGAAAAATTTCTTGAATCAGTAATTTCAGAAGTTATCCTTTTAAAGATTTCATTTACAGAAGATAATCCAGAATTTTTTAAACATAATTCTTCAAATTCTTCGCTGGACGAAATATCTAACCAAATTTTCCAGTTTGTAGGCTTAATGTCAGATAAGGAATCATTTAATACTTTTTGAACGTTCTCATCAAAGTCAAAGCATTTCATAAAATCGACTTTTTTAAAAAGATTTACTGTATTATATTACTTTCTTGACTTTTATAATTATTTTAATTGAGTTTATAATTATTTTTTTAAAAAAAAATTTAATAAAAAAATTAAGTTAAATTAGAGATGTTCTACTATACCATAGCCACCACTAACAGCATCTTGAAAGAGGGGTATGTGCGGAGGAAAATAGGTGAACAGTATAAATAACAATCCTAAAATTAATAGACCCACTAAAGATATGATAGAAACAACATTTTTTAGCTTTTTCATTGTTAAAATTTTATAACTTACTAATTGAGCTATGACTATTGAAAGTATGAAGCTAAGTATATCAAGTATTAATAAATCTTCTCCTAATATGGCGGTGTAAGAATAGAAAAATACGATGATAACTCCCATAATTAATAATGAACCCACAAATTTAGCGAGCGCAAAATTATTGACTTCATCCTTTAGAAACTTATATTCAATTAAAGCAAAGAACACCAATGGCCAATAGCCTAATTTCAAGTGTTCCCAGACGCTTTCATTAACTGCTGCTATAGCACCAATAGGTGGCCAAGATCCTGTAATCTCGAAGAGAAAATGCATAAATGAACCTAGAAGTGTGATAAAAACTATACCTATAATCTCCCAAATCAAAACTTTTTTATTCATCAAATCACAATTGATTAGTTAATTAGTTACTTGTATTAAATGAATTAAGAAATATATTAAAGTTGATTAGAACTCATAAATTTTTTTTATAAAATTGCTATTGATAATTTGAGTAGATAACTTTGATCTTATAATTTCAAAATTATGATTTTGGTTTAGCATATTTATGTTATTGTATTTTATTAATATTTAAAAAATTCTTAATTGATTTTTATTATTTATGAAAGCGGCTATTTTTGATGGAAAAGAGATTAATGTGAAAGAGGTTCCAATCCCAGAGCTTACTAAATCTCAAGTATTAATTAAGGTTAAAGCTGCTGGAATATGTGGTACTGATTTAGCAATTGTCAAAGGCACTCTTCCAACGCCAACTCCACTTATTTTGGGACATGAAATAGTTGGTGAGGTTGTAAAAGTTGGAGAAGAGGTCGAAAACTCATGGTTAGGAAGAAGAGTTGTGTCTGAAATTAACAGCAATATAGACTTTAATTGCTATTACTGTAAGAGAGAGATGTTTACTCAATGTTTATCAAGAAAAGCAATAGGTATTGATATAGATGGTGGCTTCGCGGAATTTTTTGCCGTAGAGTCATACTTAATACATGAGATACCTGATTCGGTTTCGTTGAATGAAGCAGTTTTTATTGAACCTTTAGCTGCGGCTTATCAGATATTTGAAACAATGCCCATTGATTATAATGATACTAATATGGCTGTTTTTGGACTTGGAAAATTAGGTTTATTGATAGTTCAGGTTGCTCTCTTAATGGATTTAGAATTAATAGTAATTGATGGTTCGGCCAAAAAACTTGAATTAGCAAAAATTTTTGGCGCGAAACATTTGATAAATCGTTTAAAAGTAAAGAATATTCCTAATGAAATTAAGAAAATAACAAATGGGTTAGGTGCTGATATCATTGTAGATGCTACTGGAAATCCAAACGCATTTTCAGATATTATTGCTTCATGTAAAACTCGCGGAAAAATCCATATTAAAAGTACCCATGGATTAGATACTCCAATGAATCTAACAGAAATGGTTGTAAGAGAACTTACGATGTATAGTAGTAGATGTGGTCCATTTAACAAGGCAATAGAAGGGCTAAAATCAGGAAATATCCAAGTAAAGAATTTAATTTCAAAAGAATTTCCTTTCGAAAAGATTAATGAAGCTTTTGCGTCATATGAAAAAAGTAGAGATCATATCAAAACTATCCTTATATTTTAATTCTCTATTTTTAGTTTCATCTTGATAAATTTCTTAATTTCATTACAGGTTTTTTTAAATTTTTTTGGTTTTAAATAAAATAATGAAACTCTGGGGCACTCTTCATCATAAATACAAATTCTTTTTTCATTATCATAAATTATAGGATAGAATCTACAACCTTGCGGCCTGATTTTATATATTTTACACAATTTAGATTTAATATCCAAGAAAATACAGTAATTATCTTTATTCTTTAATTGATTAATACCTTTTTCGTTCAATTCAGTAAATTCTTCACTAGTCATGCTTGAAATTTTTTGTTCAATTAAATGAATATCTTGTTCAGATAACAGCATCTCTGTTTCTTGACAGCATTTTCCACAGTTTTTGCATATTTGCTTTGTTTTATTCATGATATAATACCGATAGTCTAATTATAAACATAAAAAATTCCATGAAATTGTTAATAATATAAATTTAAAAGATAACAAAAATATCTATAAAAGTATAAAATAGAAATTTTAAGTAAAGATTAAAAACATTTTTACTAGTAGATATCAATATAATAAATTGATGATTAAAATGTCTGAAGATTCAAAAAATGATGAAGATTCAGATAATAATAATGAAGAAGAAATCGTCAAGGAAGAACAGAGTCTCCAATTTCATCTATACATTATCCTATTTTTTATTATTTATTATGGCTCATGGTTAATCCCTGGATTTATATTCTTTTCTTATGTCCTTTTCTTTTTTAAACCCTATTTTTTAGATATCACAAATTTTTTAGCAATATTTACTGAGATTAAGCCGTTACTGGCATTATTAAGTATGCCATTGGTATTAATCATTGGTTATTATGTTAGATTATTTCTTATTGGAATTATTACTAAAATTTTCTGGAAAATAACCGAAAGAATCTCCCCTTCCAAGAACGGAATTATTCCAAGGAATATTCGTTCTAAAACAGCTAATTATTACCACTTAAGAAGTTTCATATTAAAATATGGAAAAAATGTATATGGAAAAGGTTTATTTCCTTGGTTATCAACCTGGTTTTATAACTTTATTGGAACAAGTAAAATAGGAAAAGGAACTACAATAGAAGAATCTGTTGGCTCTGATAAATTTATCGAAGTTGGTAAGAATTGCTATATTGGAGTTAATTCGACCTTAGCAAGTCATCTTCTCACTGGAATATTTGGAAATATTAATTACTTTAAGATTCATCTTGGAGATAATGTTACTCTTGCTTCTATGAATCAGATTGGTCCAGGAACAGAAATATATGATAATGCATTTATGTTACCTTTAGCTTGTTGCACCAAACATAATGTTGTTAAAGGAAAGTACAATTATTATTTTGGAATACCTCAGCGTAAGATTTTTAAGAAAAAGATAATGAGTTGGTTAGATTTAAGCGAAGAAGATTTAAAAAAGAATAAAAACCCGGAAATGTATATAAAGAGGAAAGGAGTTAAAGTAAAAGAGGAAGAAACAAAAGAAATAATAGAAGAAGTAGAGGATGAAGAAGAAGATTTTGAAGAAGATATTGATATCAGTGAAGAAGCTGAGCTAAAAGATGTTTCAACTTTAACAAATGAAGATTTAGCTTTGGATTTTACAACGAGTAGTGCAATTAGTAGAATTAATATAAAATTCCTAGCGGTCTATCTCCCAATATTCTGGTTAAGCGGCCTACTTGTTGCTATTTATTGGTATGGATATTCGATGGAGGGTATGAAACTAAGCTCTATTCTATTCTTCCCTATTGCCCTTATTTCTATGCTATATTTGTTTATTTTAGGAGTATTACTTTTCAGTAAACTATTAATATTACTTGTTAATCTTATTCATAAACCCAAGGAGGGTACATTTTTAGCCCAAATAGGAGATACTGATTATGAATTTTGGATGTTGCGTACTGAATTAAAAAAGATTACTTTATGGCTTCTAAGAAATTCACCACTTCCTTG
>JBHLKA010000008.1:0-45305 GCA_048887145.1 Candidatus Hodarchaeota archaeon | reverse complement strand
TCAAGTAAAAGCGCACTGTGAGATCCTAAAATTAAATACATATTGAGAGGATCATTGGTATAAACAGGATGAACGATGGATATATTTTCTTGAATTACAAGTATATAATCTTTGTGCTTTGAAATTTCGAAGTGTTGAGTACTATTCGCCATAAATTTAATTATGCGATTATAAAATTTAATATTAATTAAAAATTGAGCTATGAAATCTTTTTATATAAAAAAGTCAAATTTTATATATTATGTCTTCAGAATTTATTAAGAAGTATTCACTTACTTTCTATTTTGTATTAACTTATCTGATAATGATTGTAACTGTTATTCTTAGATTATTTTGGGGATTAGATTTCATAATTTATTGGTTTTTTTCAGTTTGGAATCCAACAATAGCGGCTTTGATTACTTCTTGGTTAATTGGAGGTTGGACAGAAGTAAAAATCCTCTTAAAGGGATTTCTAAAATGGAAAGTAGGTTATAAATGGTACTTAGCCGCATTTCTTTTAATGATTGTTCCACTTATTTTTTCGGGAATCTATCTCTTGCTTGGAGGGAGTGCGCCAGGACCAGTAACTGGACTAAGTTTTCCTTTGTTTCTATTTTACTTGTTAACTACTCTATTATCCGGTCCTTTAAGCGAGGAAGCAGGATGGAGAGGGTTTGCTTTACCAAGACTTGAATCAAAATTTAGTGCATTAACTTCAAGCTTGGTTTTAGGATTGATATGGGGTTGTTGGCATATCCCGTTATATTTTGTTGAAACCCGTATACCTTTTTACATATTTATTTTCCTAAATCTTGTAATTTCAATCTTAATAACATGGGGGTACAATAACACTAAAGGAAGTTTGATAATCGCCGTATTATTCCATTTCTGCTTTAACTTTAATGGAGCTTTTATTACTGGATATTTAGGATTATTACCTCAGATGATATTCTATATTGGGGGAGGTATAATGATTGGTATTTATTTAATCATCGTTATCATCTATGCTGGTCCAAGAAAGCTTTCACGAAAATTAGATACTGAGATGCCTTTTAGTAAATCAAATTAAATTTTTAACTATTTATCTTTTTTTTATTCTTTTTAGTAAATTGGTTATAAGAGGGTATTTTTCAAGTATTATAATTCGAGAGAATAAAAACATTTATTCTTTTAAAGTAGTTTTAATTATATTTTGTATTATATTTTACGATGAATAAATACTATGAATGGTTATTATGGATTTTTCATTAACAGAAAAACAGAAAATGATTAGAGAGAAGACACGAGAATTTTGTGAGAAATATATTATTCCAGTAGCCCAAGAATCAGACCAAAAACAGGAATTAGATCATATAGTTATGGAAAAAATGAAAGAGATGAACTATTTTGGCTCATGTATACCTGAAGAGTATGGGGGTGCGGGTCTACATAATGATACAATCGCTTTTGCCATAATTACAGAGGAAATCGGTAGAGTAGATGCTTCTTGGTCTATTACAACTGGAGTTCATTGTAGTGTTTGCACATATCCTATTTATAAGTTTGGTACTGAGGAACAAAAACAACAATTTCTTATTGATCTTGCCAAAGGAAATAAGATTGGTGCATTTTGTTTAACTGAAGCAAATGCTGGTTCTGATGCTGGGGGAGTTCAATTGACGGCAGAAAAAGATGGTGATGAATATATTTTAAATGGATCTAAAATATTTGCGACTAATGGCGGAATTGCAGAAACTTTATTAGTAGTAGGAAAAACAGGTGAAAAAGGCGCTAAAAAGGAATTGACAGTGTTTATCGTAGATACTAATACTCCAGGATATTCTGTTGGTGTAAAAGAAGATAAATTAGGAGTTAGGGCATCAAATACTTCAGAACTAGTTTTTGATAATGTAATAGTGCCAAAAGAAAATATTTTAGGACAGGTGGGTGCAGGATTTAGATTAGGGCTCCAAATTCTCGATTATGGTAGAATTACTATCGCTGCCCAGTGTCTTGGGCTTGCTCAGGGTTGTTTAGAAGCTGCCATTAAATATGCAAACGAAAGAGAACAATTTGGACAAAAAATTGCCAGATTTCAAGGGATACAATGGAAGATTGCTGATATAACTACAGCAGTAGAATCATCGCGATTACTTACTTATAAAGCAGCGTGGATGTGCGATCAAGGAATGGATTATGGATTAATAGCATCAATGGCGAAATTAGTTGCATCTGAAGCAGGAATGATGGCAGCACATCAAGCAGTGCAGATTCATGGCGGATATGGTTTAATGAAAGCTTACCCTGTTGAAAGGATGTTTCGAGATGCAAAGATGGGTGAAATTTATGAAGGAACAAGTGAAATACAGAGAATGGTTATAGCAAATCACATGTTAAGACGAAAATTTTAATTTAATAGAATTAAAAATAAGATTTAATTCCTTATTCTTTAACATTTTTTATCAATTCTTCAAATTCTTTCTCGGATAAAAATCCTTTAAGAGATAAAATTTCTTTAATTTCTTTTTGGACTTTTTCTGAGCTTGAAAATCTTAATTTACTAATTTGAGAGTGTAATTGATTGAGTTTTTCGTGCAATTTCTTATTTTCCAAATTAAAATTAGAATTTTGATTCTCCTTAGCTTTGATTGTTATTCTTATTTCTTCAACCTCTTTCTCTATAAAAGCCAATTTCAATTTCATTTTTTCTAAACTGTTTTCCAATTTTACTATTTCTTCTTTTACATATTCTAATTTAGCCTTTACTTCTCTGGATTTGATTTTAAGTTCTTCTAAGCTAATCTTTAATTTACTAATCAATTCATCTTTTTGATTGATTTCTAAAACTTTTTCAGTTAATTCTTTTTCTAAATTTCTAATTACTTCATCAATATCTTCAGACTTAACTGGCCAGTCGATTGACATATGAATTAAGATTTATTCTACATTTAAATTAAGAAGTAGTATAAACAATGTTAAAAAAAGTTAATGTATTGGTAAAAAAAAACTTCAAATTTTTCTCATTTTCATGATTTTCCTTCTATTAAAAATGGATTTGAGAAGCATTTTATCATTAAAATAGGAAAGGGGAGCAACGTCTGAAATGACTTCCTTTTTAATTATTTGATAGGTTTTTTCATCTACACTAGAAATAATTTTGTGAACCGTAATAATTGGAATTGTAGGAGTTATTAAACAATAGTAACAAAAACAACGTTTTTTAGTAAGTTCTAAGATTTCTAATAATTTTTCTACACTGGCATCACTATCAACTGTTAATTCAATTTGATAATTATCAATCATAGGTATATAATCCTCAATCCCAAAACCAGTTGTTAAGTCGATATATTGCTTTACTTTTATTCTCATACTTCTTAGCTCAATTCCTTCAAATGCAGCCCATTTAGCAAATGCAGCAGAAAAGTTTCCAGCAAGACCAGCCATACAAAGATGAACCGGGTGAAATGAAGTTCCTCCACCTCCTAGTATTGTTGTTTCATCTGTTTGGATAAGTATATCTCCTGCTCTTTCAGTGGGTAATGTTGTTTGATATTGGGGACCATACTCCACATCTAACCTCCATGTACCTTCAACGTCTAAAACTTTTTTACATAAGGAGCGATTTTGAGAATACTTTCTTTGAATTTCTCTAAATCCATTAACATTTATTCGGTTTAAAATATAATTATCAGATTCAGCGTCATCTCTCTCTAACTTTTTTGAAGTTCTATTTTCAAGACCAGAATATTCTTTATTTAAAAGTACAGTTGGAAAGATAGGTGTTGCAGCACAATAATAGCAAAAACAACGTAACTTGGTGAGTTCTACTATTTCACGTAGTTTTTCCATAGGTGCATCACTTTCAATAAAGAAATCTAAATGATAACTATCTATCATAGGGACGTAATCCTCTATTCCAAAACTAGTTGTTAAATCAATATCTGCTTTTGCTCGTATTTTTAAAGTTTTTAATTCTATTCCCTGCATT
This sequence comes from Candidatus Hodarchaeota archaeon, assembly GCA_048887145.1. Taxonomy (GTDB): domain Archaea; phylum Asgardarchaeota; class Lokiarchaeia; order Sigyniarchaeales; family SOKP01; genus SOKP01. The sequence goes on along the minus strand of JBHLKA010000008.1, from coordinate 41,356 downwards.
GCAGCCCATTTTGCAAAAGCTGCTGTAAAACAACCCCCAAATCCTGCCATACATAGAGAAATTGGGTGGACTGCTGTTCCACCTCCGCCTAACAACGTTGTATCATCAGTTTGTACTAGTATTGCTCCTGCTTTTTCAGTACGTAATTGTGTCTCGAATTGCGGTCCATACTGAACTCCTAATCTCCATATACCTTCGATTTCTAAATACTTTTTACAAAGAGAACGATCCTCTGTATACTTTCTTTGTATTTCTTTAAAACCTTCCAAATTTATTCTATTAAGAACGTCTTTCCTTTGACGAGATCCTTTATTCTCATAATAAAGCATTTTTTCTTCAAGTTTTCTCAATATTTCACTGAAACCTTCTTTATTTGCCTGATTTTCCATGTTCTATCGTTCTTTTCTATCTCTTAATTATCGAATCGAAATTCAATTTTTGGTTTTTTAATTAATGATAAAAGTACCATTTTTTATAGTTAACGAGTTTATGATTTTCATACATAATATATCTTTGAAGTAAGAAGAAGACTTTTTTGTCAATTGCAGTGGGAGTTAAAAAAATAGATAATTAAGGGAAAATTCCTTTTTCTAAATTTCCTCTCCCTTTTCTAATTTTTCATATTCTTTATCAGATAAAAACCCTTTTTGAGCTAAAATTTCCTTAATTTTATTTATTAATGTGTCAGGTTTAGAACTATTTAATTCTTGAGTTTCATTCTCTTTTTTGGAGATCAACTCTTTTAATTCAGTGTTCTCTGAACTTAAATTTGTGAGTTCTTCATCTAGTTGTTTTATTTTAGTTAGTAGATCTTCCTTTCCTGCAATTAATGAGGATAATTTTGTATTAGAAGATATTAATTCTTCTTCCAAGTCCGATATCTTTTGTGTAGCAAAATCTAATTTAGCTTCTATTTCATTAATATTATTCTTAGTTATTTCCAAATCTTTATTCAAATTTTTTATTTTTTCGTTTTTTTGTTTTAATTCGATTTCTTTTTGAGACAATAGTTTTTCAAAATCCTCTATTATCTGATCTGGTTCTCTTTTTACGTAAGGCCAATCATCTGACATTTTACTTAAAATGAAATTTAATTTGGGTTTTTAGACAAAAATTTTTGGAATTTAATTATTCAATATGATTATTATAAAATCTTCTTATAAATATATCTAAATTAATATTATTAAATAATTCTTGATTTAACTATATTCCTTCAGTGAATCTTGAATAGCCTCTTCAAAGCATAAAAATGGTTTAATATTACAATCCCAATTATCAAATGTCTCTGGAGGATACGCATTAAAGAATTTTTCTATTACTTTTTCTAATTCCTTTACTATCTTTTTTCCTTTTTTTTTATCTGAACTATCAGTTACAAATAATATGTTATTCTTTTTTTTCAGAAAAATTGTTTTATCACTAATTACAAAGTTTGAGATGATATCCTCAAATAATCCTGTTTCTGCAAAAGTATTAAGCGATGAAATAATTGCTCCAAAAAGTTGTTCGTCAATAATAGGATCGTATTTACGATGAAAGATTACCGATCCAGTACTTGTCAGAATCCATATATTTTGTAATATTTTTCCCATAATTAAAAACATTTTTGGAATTTCAAATCAATCATACTATTTACTCTATTAAATGGGTATTATTTCACACTTTTAAATAATTTGATTCAATTAAAATAATTTAAATATTAAACACTTCTTCAGAAAGTGAAACTATGTTACTTTCCTCATCAACTTTTAAGAGTCCTTTTACTTCCATTTGTTTAATAGTTCTTACAGCTAATATTGGTGGTAAATCAATTTGTCTTTTTAAATCATCTAAATTAGAATTTTGTTTTTCCATTAATATAGTAATTATCTTTAACTCCTGAATTTTCTCATCAGAATCCTCAAGTAAAAACAATGTAAAGAAGTTGTTTCTCTTAAATTCATTAAATAGATTTTCTGCTTCTTCAAGCTTTTTTGACCACTTTTCTCTAATTTCATTAATTTGGTTTAAGCCTACTTGGTCAAATTCCTTTAAATTATTTTCATTTTTTATTTTAAATTCATCTAATTCTCTAGAATGAGCTGATAACGTACTTTTATACTTTTCTTCATTTTCACTTCTATTTTGCTCTAAAACTTCCTTCTCTGATTCTTTTGCGGATAAATTTGTTTCCATGGTTTTTAACTTTGATTTAATAGTTTCTAAATCTTCTTTACTCTCATTTAAACTTTTATCCAATTTATTATAGGAATCTTTCAGAGTATTAATTTCTGATTTTAATTCATTAGTTCTATTTTTTGAATTTTGAAATTTCTTATTAATATGCTCAGATTGAATTTGTAATTTAAATAATTCTGATTCCAGCTCGCGAAGCTCATCTTCTACTTTTTCATTTTCACTTTTTTCATCTTTCAATTTGAGTAAGACACCCTTTAAGTTTTCAATGATCTTCTGACTATTATCTTGAAATGATTGATTGGCTACTCCACTGCTTGAGATTAAGAATAATTGCTTAATTATCTTCTCTGAAAATTGTTCGATTAAATCGAGATATATGCTCATTTTTTAAATTCAACCTCCTTTTGTAAAGTTATTAATCCATTTTTTTCATTAAAATTGATAGGACCACCATCAGCTACCATCTTTCTTATCACCTCTTCTGCTTTTTGCGGATCATAATTTAATGTTTGGCAAATAAAACCCAGTTCCATGGGTTTATCTTTTTCTAGAGCACAAATGAAGTTGAATAATTCTGAATTAAGCATTCTATTTTTTATTAATATATTTATGGCATTAGTTTTAATTTTAATAGGTTTAAAGGAATCTAGTCGTTTATTATAGTCTTGCTCCAATTCAGCCTCTATTATCTTTATTCTTTTATCCAGTTCTTCTTCTTTTTTAGTTAGGATCTGGTTATATCCTGCCTTTAAAGCGTTTATTTCTTGAGTAATTTTTTCGTCCGCTTTTGATATTTCTTGGATTTTTTCTTCTACTTTCTTCCAAAATTCTTTGATTTCTGATTCTAGCTTCTCAAGAAGTAGTCTCTTTTTTTCAAATTCTTCATTAAATGATCCTTTTATAGATTGGATATCTTCAAATTCTTTTTTCTTTATTTCTAAATTTTTTTGAATTTCTTCTTGTTTTTTAGATAATTCATTTACCTCTGATTCCAATTTCGGAATTTCTTGGTTTAATTGAAAAATTTTTATTTTTAAAACTTCAATATTATCTTTATTTGATTTAATCTTCTCAATATTACTATTTTTTTCTCTATTAAAACTTTCTATGGCATCAAATATTTCATTTGGTTCTGCTTCTAATCTAAGCTTATTTTCTTTGATTGAATCATTAATTTTTTTAATAAATATAAAAATTTCTTGTAAATTTGGGATTAAGTCAATAATTTGAGACATCTTTTCTCCAACTTATAATTTGACTAAACTTTCTAATAATATAGAAAAGTGCGGTTATTAAAATCTTCTTATTTAAAAAGGATTTGACAACTTTAGGTATCTAAGAAATAAAACATTAAAATATATATTTCTATGATAAAAAAATTAAACATTTAATTTCCAGGTACAATAATCTTCAAATAATATACCCAAGTTACTGATTCGATATAATATTTTTCCTTTTTCTGTTTCACCTATCAGAAATTTTGCCTTACCAAGATTTCTGATACCTCTCATTATCCTGATTATTCTCATATGTGGAATATAAAATGGAAATATTCTTTTTGTAATTCCAATCTCATCGGGCGCCATCCAACCTTTATCTTCGTCCTTATATAGATATAAAGTGAGGATAATTTTCATTTGATCTTCATTTAATTGGTGATGAATTTCATCGAAATTAGTTTTTTCCTTTTGATAACGTTGAGGTAGCTCTTGTTGGTTGAATATTATATTTTCATCAATTAATTCCATATCAGAAATATCAAGAAGCGCAGTAGAAATATTATAAGTATTTTCATTCTCACTCCAAAAGTTTATGTCTTTTTCTAAACTAAAAATGATTTCATTTTGAATACAACCTCCATAGGAAAAACAATATAATATTTTTTTCTCAGATAATGAACCTAATCTTGATAATAAACCCATTATTTCTAATCTAGTTATTAAATTATCTTCAATCAAATCTTCATCAATGATAAAGAAGCCATTAGGTTTTCCTTTGAAGTCATCTTTCAATACCCTAATTAATTTATCAATGAGAATTTTATCATGGATAATATCATGTTCAGAAAAATAATAGTTTGATTTCGATGTTTTTAAAAGTGAGCTGAAATAATCTTTATAGAGAAATTCTCTATAAATAAATTGAGAGGCTTCTTTAATTGTATTAACTGATACTTTACTTTTCATTTTAATGGTCATAATGCATTTAGGATAGCTTAAAATCAATCCAACTAGCCTTGGTACATTCATGGACATAAAAAACAAATGTTTAAAAAAATCAGGCACTTCATCAAACAGGATATCTAATGTTTTAACGTCTCTAAAGGTGTCAGCTAATTCAGAATTAAGTCTTTTAAATACTAATTGGATTGATGTATCAATACCTTTTTGGAGTCTTTTCTCATAAGACTCACTTGAATATAATTTGCAATAATCTAGGTCTATAGTTTGATATTCTTGTTGTTTTTTCAAAGAACCTGAATAATAAAATTTAGGATAACATGCAATACAAAAGCACAAATCATTAGCATTTCTAAATAAGGGTTCAACAAAACTTTCAATAATTATTTTCTGGTTAACGATTGAGATTTCTGAAAAATCATCTATAAGAAAATGAACATAATTTAATGGAAATTCTTTAATTAATTTTAAATCTTTAAAAAGTTCTTTAAATACATTTATATCGAACAATTTTTTAAAAATATTTGAAAACTCTACATTTTTTTCTGATTCAAATAATAATTTCTCGTTATCACTGTGGTAAGAGATTTCCTCTATACTCGTTTTTAAATAAGTAAAGTAACTTTTAATTTCGTCGTTATTGGCTTTTAAAATTGGTGAATCTTCATTTATTAAATTATTAATCTGTTTATTAACAAGATCCTCAATTTTAAGAAACAATGAATTACTTATAACACCTAATTCTCTTAACTCATCATAAGTATTCTCAACTTGCCTTATTAATTCTATATTCAAATTTTTAATAAGATAAGTAAGATCCTCAATAGTATCCCCTTTTAACGAGATTTTATCAAGGACATTTAAAAATAAATTTTTGATTTCAAAATATATTGGGAGAACCATTTTTTCTTGTTTCAAATAATTCAAATCTTTTTTTATGAAAAATGATTCAAGGCATTCTGTCCTTGCTCTTTTTAAAATAGTAGTTTTACCAGTACCTCTTCTGCCAATTAAGAAATTTACTTTTTTTTCTTTTATTGATTGGAAAAGAGCTCTAATACAAATTTCGTCAGGAATGAGTTGGACATAAGCTTTCTTCTGTTTTAATATCTCATCATATGTTTCTCTTTCAACATTATTGTATCTTGCCAAATCTTTAAAGATATTAATTATTTTATCTATATCTTCGTCCTTTAAGTTATTTAATGACATTAATTTCACTTTATAATAATATTAAAATTTACTTATTTATTCGATTAAATGATTCTAAATGATAGTAATAATAAGTAGTTTAACAATTGCTTCTTTAAAAAAAATATTAAAAAAATTAAAAAAGTAAAAGATGTGTTTCAATTTATATTATAGCTATCCCGAATTTTCCCAAGAGTTATAATTCTGCCATTTTAAAATAAAGATCTATTTTATCCTTAAATTTATCGAAAAAAGAAACATCACCGTCCCAATTGTTAATATCTTCAAGACTGAACATGTCATCAAAAATATCAGCAATAATTTTTGTAATTTTTTGAATTCTTTTATCTTTTACTTCCAATGGTGATTTACAAACTAGGATTACCTCATTTTGGACACATGTAGTAAAGGTATATTTATCATTTCCTACATTTAATGACCTTAATTGTCCCTTTGATACTTCTTTTACGAAAACTTTTATAGCAGAGATAAAGCTACCTAACATAGATTTGTCTACGCCACCAATCCTGGCAAAATCAACAATAGGAATACCGTCTTTCGAAAAAATCCAAATTTCGTCGAGTATTGATGCCATTTTTTTCTGAATTTATTTATTTTTCTTTTTTTGAAACTGGTTCTAGAAGAATCGTTTTATAAGTTTTATAACTAAGACTTATCACAATCAGTACAAATAATGCCCCAAAAATATAAACAATAGCAGTCATAACAGCAATAATATCAAGCATATTCAACGCTAAGAAGATGATGTTAAAAACGTAGCCGAAAAGAAATAGAATTATTAACAGTTGTATTATTATCCATTTCTGATTAATCTTAGACCCAGGGAACAACTTTTTAATTTTTGTAATTATGAATAAACTAATTATAAAAAACGCTGCTCCACTAATAGAACATATAAAACTAAAAATATAGACAATATCATCCATTCGATATCTACCTTTTTTATATTTTAATTATTTAATCTTTTTTATAAATTTAAAATTTATTTTATATATTTGTAAAAACTAAGCTACTATATCAAAAGATATAATATTTAATTATTACCTTAACTAAAATTTACTAAATAAGACTCTTTAAAAATTCAATTTTTTTCTTCAAAATTCTTGTTTTTTTAGACTTTTCTTGTCCTAAGTTATTCAATATTTCAAGTGATAGTGATAAATATTTAAGTGAATTCGAATAATCATCTTTTACATAGCATACTCCCGCAATATTATTAAATAGGTCTGCTTTAAATGCAAGATTATCCATCCCTTCTGCTATTTCTAAAGCATGTTCAAAGTTTTTCATAGATTCATGAAAATTTTCTAAGAAGTAATAAGCTTTTCCTATATTATTAAGTTGAACAGCTTTTAGTTCTTGGTTGTTTAATAATTCAGAAACTTGAAGAGCATCCCTGAAATTCTCTAAAGCTTTGAAGTACTTTTTTTGATCATAGAAAATACTTCCGATTTTATCAAGGAACCACACTTCTTCATCTAAATGCCCAATTTGTTCATTTATCTGATGGCCTATTTCTAATAATTTCAGAGCTTGAGTATAGTTTTCTAATTTGTAATAACACGTTCCTAAGTTGTTAAGGCTAACAGTTCTGCTATTCAAATCATTTATCTGGTTTAAAATTCCATATGATAACTCAAAAAACTTTAAAGCTTGAGTAAATTCCTTCATTTTAAAATAAATCACTGCAATATTGTTAAGGTAAACCGCTTTATTCTCTAGATCTCCTAATTTTTCGGCAATTTCTATCCCTACTTTATATTTTTCTAGCGCATTATTATAATCTTCCCTTTCCTCATAGATTTCTAAAATCTCATTAAGAAAAGTGATTTCTCCAAGTAAGTCTTTTAATTCTTTACAATTGTCGAATCCCTTCTCAAAAAGAAACATTGCTTCATCAAGCTTTTTTAGTTTTTTATAGATTTCTCCAATTTCATACAAATAAATACATTTTTTTTCTAAATTATTTATATCATTAGAAAGATTAAGAGCCTGGTTATACCAATTTAAAGCTTCTAAAAGGTTATCTTGATTTTTATATAATTTTGCAATCTTACTAATACACAAAATTTCTTTTTCACTATCATTTAAACTTGTTGATAGATTATAAGCTTCTTTGAATTTTTCTAAAGCATTTTTATCGTTTTTTTGATCACGATAAAGATTGCCTATATTATTCAAAACAGAGATTTTTAGAAAATTATCATTATTTTTATCTAAAATACTTAAAGATTCTTTGAATTTTTCTTGAGCATTATCATATAATTTTTGGTTTAAATATACAATCCCAATTTTTTCTAAAACTAAGGCTTTTATTGTATAATCATCGAGGTTAGAAGCATAACTTAACACCTCATAAAATTTCTCCAATGCTTCAGAAAATTCCGTACGACTAAGATGAATCCCTCCCATTTCATTTAAAACTTCTATTTTTTTTCTAATATTACCAAGTTTAGTTTCAATTAGAAGAGCTTCCTCAAGTCTTTCCATAGAATTTTCAAAAGATTGTTGTTCCTTATATAAAATTCCAAGCTTTAATAGAACATTTGCAATTTTCCTTAAATTTTTCAACTCTTTATGAATTTCTAACTCTTCTTCATAAATTCTCACTGCATCTGCGTATTTCTTTAACTTTTCTTGAATTAATCCCATTTTAGAAAGAAATAGTGCTTTTTTGGATAAATCATCACCATCTTTTAATAGCTGAGCTCCTTCTGAATAATATTTAAGGGCTTTTTCAAAGGCACGGCGACTTTCCCAAATCGAACCTAGATCAAAATAAACACCGATTTTATGAGAAGTTTTAACGGGTTCCCTAATAATATCTAATAGTTCTTCTCCACACCTTAATGCATCATCAAACATATTATAATGAATAAATATCTTAAGAGGAATTACTTTTTTCATAATATAATCTGGTGAATCAAGGTTGAATCGTATCCAACTCTCTATATCTGTAGAAATTCCACTTTGTTCTATGTCTTGTTCAAGAGCTAAAAATTTTTTAAAAAATGTAGTGGTATTTGCATTAATTCTGTAAATATTCGTATCTTTATGATGATTTTTAATCTCTAAAAGATTTTCATCAATTCTATCAGATTCTTTTGCTAAATAACGTGAATCTTTATCAATTTCGTATACTTCACTTTCGGCATCATCTAAAATATGGCTTACCCAGAATATATTATTTAAATTATCTACATCTCTAAGCATTGGTAGAATATCGAAATCATTTTTTCCTGAATAACCAATGACAATTAATGAACCTCCACTTAATATCGTATTTAAAAGTGGTTGTTTGTATGGTTCCAATTGAAAAAGTGATATTCTCTTTTCGTTTTTGCCGATTTTTTGAATAGTATTTATTAAAGGCGCGATTGTATCTTCCCCAGTAATAATATTTTTAATCGAACCATGTAATTTATAGAGAAACAACTTTCCTTTTTTTAATGCTTTATCAAAATTCTCATATTGTTTATAATCCTTTTCTGTAATAATTGGTACTATTTTTCTTTTAGAAATGCTAGATAATAATAGAGCATCTTCAATTAAGCAATCGAAATTTGTAGTCATTACATATTGACCTTTCTTAATCATATCAGCAAGAAAGAAATGTAAATAATTAGGTTTTGTATTAATTCCATACAAATTGTTTATTTTAAGTTCTGGATCGAAATGGGTATAAATAATTTTAAGCAAAGTTTCAAGAGTCAGTTCTGGAATGCCCAAGATTTTTTGAATTTCGAAATCTTCACATAGAAATTTCATAATATACTCAATCATTTTATATCCATCAGGTAAGGAAGATGGAGCTTCAACAGAACACCCAGCACCGGCAAGAAATATTACCTTCTCATCATTGTCTAACAAGTGAGTAATTGTTTGAATAATTTCTTTCATTTTTACTATGATGATATCAGATTTTATAAATAATAAAACTCCTTCTATAAATATTTTTGTTCAATAGATTTCCAATTTTTTACTGTTTAGTTGAATATATTTTATGTCTCTAATTTGAGTGAAATTTTTATAAAATTACACAAGAACGTATCGTTATGAAAAAATATACGGTTTAAAAGTGTTTAAATATTTTCTACTAGTAAAAAATTCTTTTTATGTGACTATTATTGAAAATTTTCGTTTGCATTAAGCAAGTTCCCGGAGTTTCTGAGGTAAAAATCGATCCTAAAACAAATACATTGATACGATCTGGAATACCTTCAATTATAAATCCAAATGATAAACATGCAATTGAATTAGGACTTACAATCAAGGAAAAACATGGAGGTGAAGTTATTGCTATAAGTATGGGGCCTCCTCAAGCTGAACAAGCTTTACGTGAAGCTCTATCTATGGGTGTTGATAAAGCTTATCTTTTAACCGATATAACGTTTGCAGGAGCAGACACTTTAGCAACATCCCATACTTTAGCTTTAGCAATTAAAAAATTATTGAAAGAATCAAAAAAAAGTGATAATTATTTGGTTATCTGTGGAACACAAGCCATTGATGGAGACACTGCTCAAGTTGGCCCTGAATTGGCAGAGGAACTTGGCATACCTCAAGTAACATATGTGTTAAATTTTGAATTAAAAGAAAACAGAATCATAGTAGAAAGAGTTTTTAGAGCTGAAGAGATAGTTATAATAGAAAGTAAATTACCTGCGTTAATTTCAGTTCTTAAAGAAATAAATAATCCGAGAAATCCTGGAATAAAAGGGATTGTGGATGCCTATGAGAAAAAGAAAGTAGTATTTTGGAATTCTGAAGATTTGAAAGCTGATAAAAAAGAAGTTGGTTTAAATGGTTCTATGACCGAGGTGTGGAAGATCTTTATCCCCGTAAGAAAAGGAGAACATATCAAACTTACGGGCACAGTTGAGGAAATTTCAGATGAGTTAGTAAAAAATTTAAAAGAAGATAAAGTGATTTAGGAGGAGATCCGTATAAGTATAATTATTAAAGATGATTTGTGTACTGGTTGCGGTAATTGTGTTGTAAATTGCCCTTATGGAGGAATTGAGATAATTAATGATGTCGCAGTAGTAATTACTAGCGAGTGTAACTTGTGTGGAGCTTGTGTAGATGTATGTCCCGTTGAAGCTATTATATTGGAACGTAAAAAGTATGTAGATAAGGTTGATAAAAGTCAGTATAAAGGTATTTGGGTTGTTGCAGAGCATTATAAAGGTGTTATTCATAAAATTGCTTACCAATTATTAACAAAAGGAAGAGAGCTTGCAGATATTTTAAATGTAACTTTGACTCTGATTGTATTAGGAGACAAATTAGATGCTATTCTGGACAAATTTGGAGAATATGGGGCTGATGAAGTCATTTATGTAAAGTCTACATTGTTGAAAGATTATTATTCTGATTTGTATGTAAAAACCTTAGCGGAATTAATTTCAGAACGGAAACCAGAGATAATTTTAATAGGTGCTACGCCAACTGGTAGAGATTTTGCTCCTCGAGTTGCAAAAAGATTAAATGCTGGACTGACAGCAGATTGTACAGGACTTGATATTGAAAAAAAGACTAGAAATCTTATGCAAACTCGTCCTACTTTTGGTGGAAATATCATGGCAACAATTCGAACACCCACAAGTAGACCACAAATGGCAACTGTTAGACCAGGGATCTTTAAAGCAGTCATAAGTGAAAAGAAGAAAATTAAAATCACAAAGTTGGAGAAGGAATATAAAGAAGTAGATTCTGTTGCTAAAATTGTAAAAGTAATCAACAAAGAAAGAAAAAAGATTAATTTAGAAGAAGCAGAAATAATAGTAGCTGGAGGGAGGGGCGTTGGTTCAAAAGAGGGCTTTAGCTTAATTAAAGAATTGGCAGAAGTTCTCGGAGCTGAAATGGGAGGTTCGAGAGTAACTGTGGAATTAAATTGGCTCGACCAAGATCGCCAGGTTGGGCAAACTGGTAAAACTGTTTCACCAAAGCTTTATATAGCATGCGGAATTTCTGGTGCAATACAGCATCTAGTTGGAATGCAAAACTCTGAAATTATCGTTGCAATTAATCGAGATTCAAATGCTCCAATCTTTAATGTTGCACATTATGGAATTGTCGGAGATCTTCATGAAATTATTCCAGCTTTAATTAAAAAATTAAAAAAAGTAAAGCTAGAAGAATAACTTCTATCTCCAGATATTAAAAAAATTTTGTGTCTTTACCTATATTTTTAATCCTATCGTGATTTTATTTGGATTTTTATATTAAATTAAGTAGTTATAATATAGGTAGATTTTATAAAAGAAAAAAAGTTGTAATGGAATGGTTTTAAGCCAATAATTAGTGGAGGAATAAATTATGGCAAATTTAAAACATTCCACTACATTGATAGAAAAAACTTTTTTTCTACAATATTCACAATAGTGACCCAACTATAAAAAGTTTTCGTCGATTTTATAAACGTTCTGTTTAAATATTTGATAAATTTACTCGTTATAAAAGTATTTGAAATACTATATCTATTATTTTAGAATCATATTGCTACTTTTCTATAAAAAAGCTAAGTTGGCTCATAAATTTAATTTAAAAAAAATTTTTTTCTCAAATTTCATAGGATATTTTGTACTTTTTTTGAAAAATATAATCCCAATTTGTACACAAATTTTTTAATATTGAAGTAACCCACCACTACAAAATATATTTTTATTAAGAACTTAATAAGCAAAAAATCAAAATTTCTCTTTTTGATTCAATGGAAATCTAAAAAGTATTAGCTAGATTCAGAAGAAATTAATGATTTTTTATACTAAATAAATTTACAGCTCATTTATGGAAAAAGTAGGTATCAAAATTTTAATAAATTAAAAATAAAAAGATTTGAAGTATTGCTGCATTTACAACAAAAGTTTTGGTTGATAGAATGACTACTTATCGAAAATATAAAAATATTTACAAAATTATACCAAATTCACTTTAAATCATACTTTTCTTTTGCAAATAGCGCTGCTCCTATAGCACCGATATGTTGTGGATTTGGTGGAATTAAAATATCTGCTTTTATTTCTCGTTTCAAAATGTCCCCAATAATACTATTATGGGCTATAACTCCTCCAGTAAGGATTATTGTACCCTCTAATTCTGCCATTTCAATAACTCTCTTTACCACAGAGTCAAACGCACTCTTTATCAAATCTTCAACCTTTTCCCCCTCTTTTATACGAGTAAGGATTTCTGTTTTTGCAAAAACAGTGCAAAAACTTGCAAGAGGAACATTTGAGATTGATTTTGTAGCTATATCATTTAACTCTATGAGTGGGATATCAAGTCGATAAGCAATCTCCTCTATAAATGCTCCTGTCCCTGCCGCACACTTTCTATTCATTTTAAACCGAATTATTTTTCCTTTATCATTAAGTTTAATGATCTTAGTATCTTGTCCTCCTATATCTATAACTGTTATTTTTTTGGGAAAATAGTGATAAGCACCCTTTGCGTGACAACTGATTTCAGTTTTATAAGTATTAGCGAAAAGAACTTTACTTTTTCCATACCCTGTTGCTGTAATATGCTTTATTACAGACCTAGATAATGTTGAATCTGAAATTACTTTTTCAAATGCAATCTTACTTGATTCTTCTATAGATGTACCGGTTCGTTTAACATAGCTGGTTACAATGTCCTCATTATTATCAATAATTACAGATTTGACATAGGATGTTCCAACATCGATACCTACAAAATATCTACCATCTGGCAACTTAAGATTCACCTTAAGCTCAAATCTAATTTTCATCAGGCCGAGGAAGTTCGCATCCTCTAATTAAAGAAACGAATATATCATTGTATGGTGTTGGGATTCCTTCAATTTTTCCATATTCAATTATTTTTCCATTAAGAAATTCAATCTCTGATGGGTTTCCTGATTTTATATCTGCTTCCATTGAAACTCGATGGTTTCCTGCTTTATCCAAATAATTCATACAGGAGTCTAAAAAACCTGGTTTAAAATTAATACCTCGTGCTCTGGCTACTTCAATTCCCTCACGTAAGATTTCTCTTGCAAGCTTTCTCGTATCTTTGAACTCCATTGTTTGTTTCATTGTTGTTCCAGTAGTGACACAAATGGGACTTATTGTGTTAAGTATGCACTTTACCCATTCATATTTTTTAATATTTAAAGTAAATAAAGTCTCTAACTCTGCTTTGGTAATTATTTCTGCTAAATTCTTAGCTTTTTGTTCAGCCTTAGCTGTTAAAACACCCAAATAATTGGGAGGATTAAAGAATGACATTCTTATAATTCCATTAGCTATAATATTTCCAGCATAATTTACTACTACACGCATAGAATTTTCAATTCCAAAAAATTCAGCAATGAGTTCTTCTGTATCAAAACCATTCTGCAAACTAATTAATGTGGTATGTGGATTCACCACCTTTTTAATTTGTGGTAAAATATCTTCAAGATAAGAGGCTTTAACAGCAATAAATAAAGTATTTACCTCTTTATTTTGAAGTTCCTCTATCGAATAACATAGATTTTCTGGTAAAAATTTAACATTTAATTCTTTAAAGTGTGTTATTGTTAGTCCATTCTTTTTTATTTCATCTATATGGCTTTTAAGTTTATCAATAAGAACTAATTCATGTCCTGCATGGGCAAGGTGGGCCGCCATGATCCCACCCGTTGGTCCTAGGCCTATAATACCAAATTTATATTTTTCCATATTCACACTTCTTTAAATTTTAATAAGAGATCATTGCACTGAAATCTCTAACAGTTTTTTCATTAAATCTGATAATTTTTCTGCGGCTACTCTTCTCTTTCTCAAATTTATAGCATTTGCATCTATAAATTGCAGTGCACCAGGGATACAAAACTTCACACATAGAGGATCACCACTACAAAGGTCGCACTTTAAAATTTTTCTATTTCTATCTATTATTATTCCTCCAAGTGGACAAAACATTACACAGAGCTTGCAACCTAAACATAATTCGTAATTAATTAACATAGCTCCCGTTTTTTCGTCTCTAGTAAGAGCACCCATAGGACATACTGTTTCACATATAGGAGTATCACACTGTTGACAAATCATCGGAATATAAAGTCCTGCATTTTCCCATTTTACAATATGAATCCTAGCTCGAGAAGGATTACTAACTTTTTCATGAAAGAGAGAACATACATTCTCACAGAGTCTACATCCCGTACACTTTTCTGGATCAACAAATAAAATTTTTTGCATTCTGTTTGCCTCGATTTTAAATTATAGGTAATTTTTCCCTTTCAATTCCAAGTTTCTGAAGGGTTTGGTCGGTAGGAACTCCATTATTATCCCATCCATGTAGGGCATAATATTCATTTAGCATTTCTTCAAATTTTTCTTTATTAATTTTTATTCCCTTCACCCTTGGAAGTCCTATGGGAGTAGCTTCTTTAAAGTAGCGCTCTGGTAGCATATCATCTTTTCTTGAAAAGCCCTCTCTAATATTAAACATTCTTTCAATAGTATAGATTCTTTCACCAATTTCCATCAGTTGAGATCTTGAATACTGCATCCCAGATGTTAAATGAATCAATTTTGAAAATTCGTCCCACTTTGGAGCGTGGACAGCCAGAAAAACTGTTTGAAACTTACATGTACCAAGTGAATCAGTAACAGCATATAGAAGTTCTTGCCACCAAACCATACGGCTTTTTCCCTTATAAGATCGATAATCTGAGGACATTGAACCTCCATATATCTCTTCTAAAAAATCTTCTGGTAATCCATATAAATCTATAGCAGGTCGCCCTCTTAAATGATCAGCCCCTCTTGTTGACGTAACAATACCTAAGGCTAAGCTTGGAGTAGGACGCTCATCCGAATGCAAGTTACTCATACCTTTTACTTTGATCGCATAATATTCAGACTCTTTCCCAAACTTAGCAATTGCAGCTTTAAATCCATCAGCGAGTATACTTCCAAAGCCTTCTCTTTGAGTTATTTTTCGGATAAGTTCAAAAAGAACTTTTTCATTACCCCATTCGAGTTTTAGCCCATCTGTCTCTTTTTCAGTAATAATTCCCTTTTCATAGAGTTCCATTGCCCAAGCAATGAGTCCTCCAGTTTCTAATGTATCTAAACCATATTTGTTAACTAGATGGTTTGCTACAAGAATTGTTTCCATTTTTTTGCAATCTACCATAGTGCCAAATGCACCTAGGGAAGTGTATTCTGGACCTTCAGCAAAAATAGGCGAAAATTGACCCTCTTTCAAAAAATAACGGTGACGACAGCTAACAGGACACCCAAAACAACCCGACATCCCAATTGTATATTTATCCATCTCTTCAGGCTCAATTTCCCAACCCTGATCTAGCTGGTTTAGTTGAAAATTTCTCGTTCGAATTAAACCTGTAGTATTAGTCGTGCTATATATTACGAGGGTCCCCCATTTTGATGCTGCTCTTGAATAACGATTTTTCATAACCATATCAATCATTTCTTTACAATAATCTAACAACTGTTCAGGATAAGCAAACTCTATATCCATTGTTCCACGAGCAGCTATTGCTTTTAAGTTTTTAGAACCCATGATACAACCCATACCAGTGCGTCCAGCAGAATTTTTCATCCCAGTTCTAACATTAGCAAATCGAACAAGATTTTCACCAGCATTACCTATTACTAAAGATTTAATTTCTTCATCTCCAAGATCTGAACGTATTAATGATTGTGTTTTAAAAGTATCCTTTCCCCAAAGACCTTTTGCGTCTAATATTTCTATTTCTCCGTCATGTATCCAAATATAGACAGGCTTCTCAGCTTTTCCATTTATTACTAAGTGATCAAAACCAGCCATTCTCATTTCAGGTGCAAAGAAACCTCCAACATTAGAATCACCAACTGCTCCAGTTAATGGTGATTTTGCGGCGATATCACATCTCCCGCTTCCTAATGCGGGAATTCCAGTAAGCAAACCCGCACCAATTAATAAAACATTTTCAGGGCTTAAAGGATCAATTCCAGGTAATAGATGATTATATAAAAGATACATATTTAAACCTCTACCACCTAAAAATTGCTCTCGGATCGATTTTGGAATCGTCTTTTTAATTATTGCCCCACTAGATAAATCAATATAAGCAATTTTTTTATTCCAAACTATAGTGTACCACCTCTTCCTCCTAATCGCGCTAAACCACTAATCTTCAATCTTTTTAGTGGAGTGGGAATTTGTGCCCACATTTTCAACAGAAATAAATCGAGAAGGTAAATTTTAAGTTGTATTCACTTCAAAAATTAAATAAATTAACTTTTTATTTAAAGTTTCCATTAGATTTAAATAAATCAAAGAAAAACTAATATAAAATAAATAGCGTTTAATCTCATAACTAATTAAACTCAATATTTAGAAAAAATATGTGACTTATAGATGAGTGAAGGTTTAAAATGTAGATGTTTAAATTGTCTAAAACGATTCCCAGTTCAATCTAATGTTAAAGAAGCCACATGTCCTTACTGTAATATTAAATATAGAGTTTCTTGGCCATGGCCAGATCAACCTAAGATTCGAGGATTAGCAAAATAAAAGATTGAGAAATTAATAAAAGTGATAGATAATAGAATAAGAAATAGTTAAACTCGATTTAAAATTTTAATTAAATTAATTACTTTTCATAGCCATTTCAACCATTTCTGTAATATCATAGACTTTTATTAAATTATTGGCTAAAGAACTCATACGAGAAGCAAACCGAAAGTTTAATTGACATTGTGGACAAGCTGTTGTTAAAATGTTAACATTTGCTGAAATTAGGTCTTCTTTAAGCCTTATTTGAGTTGTTTCTAAACTTACCTTGTTATTAAATGTCCAAAACCCAGCTCCACCTCCGCAACATCGTGCATAATTTCTATTCAATGACATTTCAATCAACTTAAGATTTGGGATTGCTTTCAATACATTACGCGGTGGGTCGTAAACTTTACTATGTCTTCCAAGTGAGCATGGATCATGATAAGTAACTTTTAAATTTAATGGTTTAAGTCTAATTGCTTTTTCTTTAATCATTTTTTCAAGAAATTGGGATGTATGAAGAATTTCACAGGGCATATTTAGATCAAGTATTTCAGGATAAAGCCTTGTAAATGTGTAATAACAACCTGAACAAGGAGTAATAATAGTTTTTGCTCTTGTTTCTTCAATCTTACTAATTAGTTCATTCGCAACTTCTTTAGCTTGTTCCCATAATCCCGTTGAGATCAAAAGATAGCCACAGCATCCTTCATTTTTCCCTAACATTGTGAAATCAAGGTTTAATTGAGTTAAAATATTGATAAACGCTCCAGCTGTTTTAGGAGTTCTAGTTGCTGTAGTACAACCTAAAAAACAAAGAGTTTCTGCTATATCTGGTAAAACTAAATTAGATATATTTTTTACTCTTAAGAGCCTTCGATCACTGGAAATTGCACTAGGATCTCCATGTTCAGAGATGTTTTGCGCAGCTGTATAAAAAATTGGTGGAACTAATTTATTTTCTGCAATTTTTCTCCTTAAATAAAGTATTGCTTCATGAAACTCCAGATCTTGAAAACATTGAGCAAAACAGAGTCCACATTTAGTACATGCATATAAAGTATCAATAACTTTATTTGATAAGGTCAGTTCGCCTTTCATTACTCCTCTAGCAATAAGCATCTTCCCCTTGGATGACCATGTTTCAATCCCGTAATAGGAAGGAGATACAGTACAATAACCAGAACACGTGATGCATTGTTGGCACTTATTAAGAGTTTTTCCGAATAATAGATTTTGAACTGCTAAAGCAAGATTCTTATAGGTACTAAACCCATTTCTATACATTTCGAATATTTCTTTAAAATTTTTATCTTTATCTTCTATCTCCTCATTACATGCTTCAAGATTGGGAGTTTTTACGTTGTCTAATAGGAGTATAGTATCTTTATTGAAATGAGAGGGATATTCTTTCCCTCTTTTAATTACTGCTATATTATTTTTTTTAGCCAATTCTAAGATTTCTTGCTCTTCTTCTAGAGAGGAAGACTTAACCACAATATCAAGTTTGGGATAGATTTGATTTAAAAAGATTTTTTCAAAAGAATATACATAAAGGTCTTCAAAATCCGTTAATATATGACTTTCGTTTAAAATCTCTTTTAGTTGTTTAACAAACTCATTTTTGGGTTTCATCTACTTCACTTGATATGATAATTTTGCAGCAAGCTAGTTTATTTATTTGTCAAATTAACAGTTAATTTGAGTAATGATTAGATAAGATTAGAAAAAATTTTTAATCTTTTGATTAATTTTCAAAAATTTAATGGCAAATGTCATATTAAAATTGATGACGATAATTTCAACTGATGTTGGATTAACACAGATTAACTATTCAGATGTTGATACACTAGGCGATGTAATCGATCAATTTATGAGTAAATATGGTAAGAAATTAAGAAAATCTTTTGTTGATGCTCAAGGAAATTTAGAGTCACATATAGTGATTCTAGTAAATGGAAGGAATTATCTATTTTTAGAAGAATTAAACACAAAATTAAAAGATGGAGACCAAGTAGTTATTTCTCCTCCCTTAGTGGGAGGGTAAGGTATCTTATAAAATAAGCAGATTTATCCAATCTGCAACAACTGCAGGTGTTTCTTGTCCTTTAATTTCAATTTTATGATGTGATGTGAATTTCATACCTTTTTCAACCAACTCAACTTTAGAGATATATGATACATCACGAATAAAAGAGCCTACAGGAACAGCAGATATAAATCTAATTTTATCGAATCCGTAATTAACGATTCCTTTTGCATCGGTTATATAGAATTGCATCAGATCCCTTTCACCATCTTGTAAAGTAAAGAATCCCAACATGGATAAAACAAAAAAGCCGTGAGCGACTGTTTTACCATACATTGAATGTTTTGCCCTTTCAGGATTAATGTGGATATATTGATGATCTTTTGTAAGATCAGCAAATTTATTTATAGCCTCTTGAGTAACATGATACCATTTTGTAACGAATTCTTTTCCGATGTAGTTTTTTATTTCAATAGCTTTTATTTTATTTACCATTTTTCTTTTCGCTCTTATTTTCAAATCATTCTATTAAATTATCACTTAAAAATGTTTTACTTTAATTCTGATCTTTGACGATCTTCTAGCTGTTCTATAAAAGCTTCTATACTTGTTCTTGATTGTTCATCTGAAAGGCATCTTAAGTCATTTAAATCTCCATTTAAAATCAACGTAGGAATTTCGATTTCACTCTCAAGTCTTTGAGGCATTCCATAGCGACTGTTGGTATTATGTGGACAAGTTTTTGCATCATGAAAGAGAATACCATCGATTTTAAAGTAGGTTATCATTTTTTTAAGATATATCTCTTTATATTCATCTGAACGCGATATAAAGATTTCACTATATGCTTTTGCCATACTTTTAAATGGATTTTTTTCATCAAAAGCAGAAAATATCCAACTATTACAGTAAGTTGAAGCGACTACACATACTTTAAGACTTGCAAACAACTCTGAATAGTGTCTTAACCTTCCCCAAATTGGCATTCCTTCCCAATAAAGCCTAAAACGCTCATCATCTATAGCTCCTATATGATTTTCTACTCTGTTTTGTAGTTCTGCTAATAGAATCTTATAATAATCTACAGCTTGTTGGGTTCCTCTCAAAACAACTGCTGGTCCCATCTGAATAGTTCCGTCAAAGAAAGTAAGGGGTGAAGGGATGGTGGCCGCAGTGTCCAGAACTTCTTTCCAAAGATCAGAACATTCGCGTGAAAGAGAGACTACTTTTTTAAGCTCCTCCATTTCGAATTTAATGGTTGAAATCTTTTCTAAGGCTTCGATAAGCATCTCCATCTGTTTAGCTATAAATGTAATTTGCGTATTGGTAATTTCTCCGACATTTCTAGGCGTAGAAATACCAACTAAAGGGACTTTAAATTCATTTGCATACCAACCAAACCAATCTTGCACTTCTCTACATTGATTAGTGTTAAAAATTAATACATCTGGTTTTGGCACACTCTTAATTTTAGGGTAGATTCGTGTTAATGGTGTAACATTTTTTAAATAAGCACCAATATCTGCAGTAAGATATGAACAAATCTCAGGAGAATATCCTATTGCGTTCGCATATGGAATTAGGTCTGTTGCCATTCTAGAGGACCCCAATAGAGCGCTATGATTTTCAGGGAAATAAACCTCAAATCCTAGACTTCTTAGAATTTCTGCAGGACCAACGCTAGAGCACCAAGCTACCTTTTTATCATCCCTATTAGAGTAATGATCTAATTTATGATAATAATCTGACATTAATTGTTTTAATTCCTTAGTAGCTGCTAATTCTTTCCTATACAAATCAGACGCCTTAAATTTGGTTAATTTTAAAATAGTTTTTAATCAACTAATACTTCCAAAACCATAGCTGCAGCTGTATCTCCAGCCGCACAGCCATCTGCTAATCCGTAACCTCCTCCTCTTAACACCAGTTCTTCAATTAATTCTATTATAATTCTCATCATTGTAGGTGCTTGAGGATGACCATAGATCAGTGAACTTCCATAATTATTCATATCCTTCCAATCGATATCCATCTCTTTACAAAAATATATATCATTAACAGCAAAAGGATTGTGTGTTTTAATTACGGATATATCTTGTATAGAAATTCCTACACTTTCCAAGGCCTTTTTAGCAGCAGGGACAATAGCCATAGCCATATATCCTTTCTTTGTTTTATATTCTCCATAAGATACAATTTTTATCTCAACGTCTTCTCTTTTCCTTAATTGAGCTGCTTTTTCTTTAGTACCAACAATAACACCACAATTAGCATCTGCTGGATGTGTTTGAGTTCCATAAGTAACTGTACCTTCTGGAAGCACCGGTCTAAGCTTTGATAAGCCCTCTTTTGTTGTTGGATATATGCCTTCATCACCCTCTACAGTTGCTAATACTTTTCGACCAGAGCGATCTTTGACTTCAATTGGTTCTATCATATATCTCTTTTGGAATGCTCTATTATCTTTCAAGGAATCTTGATACTGTTTATAACGTATCATAGTAACCTCATCTTGTTCTTCTCTGGTAATCCCTATTTCTTTAGCTACATTCTCAGCTGTTTCAATCATTGCGTTCTTAGCAAAAGGATCTCGACCAAAATTATCCCATACCCAATTTTCTGCGTCTAACGTACTCCCAGGTGCTTGAGGATTTGGATAAACAAGATGAGGGCCATTGGAACATCGATCAGCAGTTACTACAAGTACACTTTTATTTATTCCTGTTTCTATATTCTGGGCGGCTATTGAAAGGCAATTAGTTCCTGTAGCACATGCTTGACTAATCATTGGTCCAGTAACATGTTTGGATCCAATCATACTCGAAAACCAAGGACCTCCATAGAAGCAATATAATTGTGGGATAGTAATACCTAATATGACTTCTTCAAATTCATTTGGAGAAATTTCTCTTTCGTTTAAAAATTTAGTCGTTATTTCTGCTGCAAATTTTATAGCATGAAGATTTTGAAAACTCATTTGCCACCTACTAAAAGGTGTACTCCAATACTGACCATAAGGTATATAAGCATTTTTAAATGACATTGTTTTTTTTTATCCTCTCAATTATTTTTATGATCTATTTTTTTATTAAATCGTTCTCGCAAAATTCGGTGGATTACTTTACCAGAACCAGTTCTAGGCATCTCATCTGAATTAATGATTAAAACTTGTTTTGGAATCTTAAATCTTGCTAATTTATTTTCACAATATTGACGAATTTCTTTGGTAAATTCATCTTGAGATTCTAATTCTTTATTTAAAATACAAACTGCTGTTACTCTCTCTCCCCATTTGTAATCTTGCAAACCAATTACAGCACATTCAATAACTAGTCGATGAGAAAGAATTACTTTTTCAACTTCAGAAGGATAAACATGTTCTCCTCCGGTTATTATCATGTTAGCTTTCCTGTCTACAAGGTAATAAAACCCCTCCTCATCTTTTTTACCCATGTCTCCAGCGCTGAAAAATTCTCCTCTAAATGCTTCTTTAGTTTTTTCTGGTAATTTATAATATTCATTAAACATTTGAGGGCTACGAGAATATAATTCACCAATTTCTCCTATAGGTACTGGATTCCCATCTTCATCTAATAATTTAATAGAATCTGTTCCAATACATTCTTTTCCTATAGACCCTAATTTATTCATCTGATCTTCAGGTCTGAGAAGTGTTACCAGACCTGCTTCAGTTGAGCCATAAGCTTCAAAGAGTTTCGTTTTATTAAAAAGTTTCATCACATCTAGTTTCATTTGTTTTGTTGCAGGAGCAGAAGAAGTTAATAAGGCACTAACAGAACTTAAATCATATTTCTTTTTAATTTCTTCAGGAAGACTTAAGATTAAATTATAATGAGTAGGTATCATGGAAGTAAATGTTATTTTCTCCCTATCGATTAATTCTAAAACTTTCTCTGGATCAAATTCGTACTCAATATGGATATAACAGGATGCGCCTAAATATGTAAAGACAAATGAATAGAATGTGGAATTTACGTGAGATAATGGCATTAAGATCATTCCATAATCTTGAGGCGTAAAGGAAAATTCCGCTTCATTAATTAGAAAAAATGCGATATAAGATCGATGAGAACGTACAACACCCTTAGGTTTACCTGTAGTACCTGATGTATAAAGAATTACCCATGTGTCTTCTGGATTAATTTTAATAGAAGGATAATTACTATCTCCCATTTCTATAACGTCTTCATAATGTATCCAGCCTTCAGCGGGTTTATCGGCAATTAAAATTCGTTCAACATTTTCAAATCCTAATTCTCTAGCTCTTTCCCAAATTTTTTCCGTAGCCTCGCGGAATCTTGATTCTACCACTAAATATTTTGAATCTGAATTATTAATTATAAATGAAATTTCATCTGGATGCAAGCGAAAATTTAATGGAGTGATAATAAAACCCCCTTTTGCAGCAGCAACATAAATTTCCATAAATTCGATTGAATTGTTAGATAAAATTGCTACTTTATCCCCCTTCTTTATACCAAGTTTAAGAAATCCGTTAGCTAATTTATTTGTCCTAGTATTTAATTCTTTGAATGTTAATTGTCGCTTTGCATCTTTCAGAGCAAGCTTATTTGGATACTTAACAGCATTAACGTTTATAATTTCACCGATATTAAGCCAAGTCATAAAATTATCCTCCTTTCATACATAAGTTGATTTAAATAAATTATTTCTCTGCTTTATTGATTCAGAACGATTTCAAAAATATTTTAATCTTATTTTAAACATCTAAATTATATAAAAAATTTTACCTTTTCCCATATTTATGGGAAATTTCTCGGGAAATCACATATCATAAATTTAATTTAAAATAAATATATAATTATGTGAATAATAAAAATGATTTAAAAATGAGTTTGCAAGAATGTTTAGCAAGTCGTAAAGATTGTTCCGGAGCGGGTAGAACTTTAACAAAGAGAGAGATCTTAGATATTTGTAAATCGACCAACCAAGCTGCACCCTCAAAATCTTTATTTTTAGTGCTACCTGAAGGAAAGGATTATTCGGGCGGAATATATTTGTATAAAAACAACGAATTGACATTAATTACAGATAAAGGAAAAACCCAATATTCAATGGAGCTCTATCCAGAATTGATTTGGAAAGAATCAATCGAATTAAACGAATTAATTCAGGTAGGACTCATTTGGCAATATCTCTCATTAAAAGTGGAAAGTATGGGACTTGGAGTATCACAACGTGCAAGAGCTCCGAAAAAATTTAATAAACTCATTAATAGTGAACTTAATCAGAACCAGATTTTTTTGTATTCAGTAGCAGTTCGAGAAAGAGATCGAGGGATTTTAATAGAAGATACATTAGAACCTCTTCAAAAAGAAGTTGAGAGTGGTACTATATTACTCGATACTCCTGCATGCTATAAAGATCGCGCAATTTATAAGAATCAATATAAAGGAATTCCATTAGATACTGCTGTATTTAATCAGAGGGAAAAAAAACCTCCGAATCATACGACTTTACATGAAATCTCCCAATTATTATGGGCTTGCCAAGGGGAAAATGATCATGCTACTCATGGAAACAGAGATGCTTTAGAGAAAAATGGTTATGGCAGAGTCCATGCCTCTGGTTGCGCGGGATTTGCGGTTTATCCGATAGTTATTGTGGAGGATCTTGCTGACCTACCAAAAGGATTTTATTTATATAATCCTGTCGGATATTCGGCGCTAAATAGATGGATTAAGGTAAATGATCACATAACATATGATCATTTCCTTCAACATTTTAGTTCAGATAATTCTAAAGTAGAAATTGAGCAGGAATTTGATGTTAATTTATCTAATTATGCTATTCTATTATGTATCGATAGAAAGAAGCCATGTGCCGGACTTATGCATAGAATTATGAATATAAAATATTGGGCTGAAATTGAAGCAGGGATGGCATTAGCAGGGTTACAATTACAGGCAAATGGTTTAGGTTTAAAATGGCAAAAAGTAGTTTTTTCTAATCCAGATGATTCTAAATATAGAGTACTGTTCAATCTTGATTCTGCCGAACAATCAATAAATACGGTGGCATCTAAACTAGTAAATCTTCCAAAGAATGAGAAATTGTCTCTTAAAGGGAACTTAGTGCCTACAGTTTTGTTTTTCCCGCAAAATTAAGAGTTTATAAATGTTTGAAAAATAATTGAAAGACTGGAATAATAATAAAAGAAAAAAAAAAGAATTACATAACTATTACCTGGGCTTCTCCATCAGTAACTACTTCATCATTTTGATTATAAACCTTAGTTTCTACATCAAGAAATTGTAATGTTCCACTTTTACCTTCTTTAGTGTATTTCTTAGTAATTTTTGCCACTGCAGTTACTGTGTCACCAATATAGACAGGTTTTTTGAATACGACTTTTTGAGAAGCATAAAGTGCACCTGGACCGAATAGATGAGCACCAAGTACTGCTGAAATTAAAGCAGAACTAAAGGCACCATGTACAACCCGTTTACCAAACATTTGAGTTTTTGCAAATTGTTCATTAATATGTAAAGGATTGAAATCTCCTGATATCCCTGCAAATAACGTTACATCTGCCTCAGTTATAGTTTTTGCAAATGAAGCAGAATCCCCTACATTAAAATCATCAAATTTAACAGGTTCCATTTTCGACATAAGTTAAAAAATGAAAAAAGAGATAAAAATATTGACTAAAAAGATATACCAGACCCATTTAGATATCTTTATTTTTTTTTATATAAATTGTTCGCAAATTATCAAAATCAGCTTTAAGACAAGTTTGACATTCTTCCTGTTCATTGGGAGTAGCGGGCTCAACACGTACTTCATACCCAATTGATTCATACAATTCAACGTACTCGGCTACTCTATTTTCTTCAACTGTAAATCCCCTTTCCCAGTCTTTTCCTCTAAGAAGAATATCTAAATCTTTTTCTTCTTTTTCTTTTTCTTTATCTGACACCACTGTTATCCAGTTCCATTTCTATTTTATTTCTCGAATCTACATTAGATATTATGATATTGTTCAGTATAAATATTACTCTTTTTCATATCTCCTCTGAAATGTACTTTTAGTGGAATTTTATTCCCACTAATCGTTTTCTATTAACAAATTTTAAATTAATTTGGAAAATTATTTAAGAATAATAATAAAAATAAAAGAAATCAAATTAAGTATTAAAGTGTTAGTAATGACATATACAAAAGAACCAAATTTTACTCCTAAAGACCCAAAAGAATTTGATTTTAAAGAAATAATTTATGAAAAGGAAAAATGGAAAGCAACAGTAATAATTAATCGTCCAGAAGTTTATAATGCTTATTCAACTTTAACACTATTGGAAATGATTGAAGCTTTTCATGATGCTGCTTGGGATAATAAAATTGCAGTCATCATCTTAACAGGAGCAGGTGATAAAGCCTTCTGTACAGGGGGCGATGTGAAGGAGTATCAGGAAAGATTTACTGTCCAACCTGCTGAATATTGGAAATGGATGTGTATTTTCCAAGAAGCCCATGATGTATTCCGTAATATAGGTAAACCTACCATCGCAAGGATCAACGGTATCGTTGCAGGTGGAGGTAATGAATGGCAAATGGCGTGTGATTTAGCAGTAGCCGCAGAGCACGCCACTATTAGACAAGTGGGAACAAGAGTAGGATCTGTGGCTTGTGGAGGTGCAACTCAATGGTTACCTATTATAGTTGGAGACCGTCGAGCAAGAGAAATATTATATCTATGCGAACCAATTTCCGCAAAAAAAGCATTAGAATGGGGTTTAGTAAATTCAGTGGTACCCTATTCAGAAATAGATGATGAAATTGATAAGTATTGTCAGAAACTTATTGATAAATTTCCAGAATGTATGAGATATACGAAACAACAGGTTAATTTCTGGAAAGATCTTGTTTGGCATCAAACAATTGGACACGCAAAAGATTGGTTATCTATTCATTATGCTTCATGGGAACCACTTGAAGGAATGTCAGCATTTGTAGAAAAACGACCTCCCAACTATAGAGGTGTTCGGGAAAGTCCTCATCCTGAATTTTTATGGGGGCCGCCTTCAATCGTTTGCCCTTCTTGTCAGACAAAGAATTTACCTTCTGATTTCAAGTTTTGTGGAAATTGTGGAGCAAAACTCAAATAATTTTAAATTTTTCTAAAAAGAAATAGGATAAAAGTAGCTTAATAGAAAATAATAGCCATATTGGATGATATAAAATGACAAATGATTTAATTATAGTTGAAAAAGCCAAAAATATCGGTAAAATAATATTCAACAATGGTTCATTAAATATCTTAACAATAGCTATGATGGAAAAAATAAATGAAGCTCTAGAAGATTTTCTAGAAGATCAATCACTGAAAGCAGTCATTTTTGATCATAATGGAAAGGCTTTTTCAGCAGGAGTTGATGTTGGTGATCATATAGGGGATAAAGCTCCTAAAATGATTAAGGAATTTCACGGTATTTTTAGAAAGCTTAATAAGTTAAAATGTCCTACTATTGCAAGCATTAAAGGAGCTGCGCTTGGTGGAGGATGTGAAATTGCTATATTTTGTGATATTGTACTTACCTCCGATAAAGCAAAATTTGGACAGCCTGAAATTAAGGTAGGTGTATTTCCGCCTATTGCTGTATTAGCTTTTCCTCAAATCATCGGAAATAAAAAAGCTTTTGAACTTATTATGCTAGGTGAAACAATTGATGCTAATGAAGCTCAAAAACTTGGGATTTCTAATCACGTTTTCCCTCATGATTCATACGAACAAGAGTTTAGTAAATTTATTGATTCATTTAATGATTTAAGTACTATTGTTTTGCAATATACTAAAAAGGTATTCAATATAGCATTAGGAATCGATTTTGAAACTCAATTAGATAAAATTGAAGATTTTTATCTCAAAGATTTGATGGCAACACATGATGCAAATGAAGGATTACAAGCATTCTTAGAAAAAAGATCACCCAATTGGCAGAATCGTTAATTTAATTAATTTTAATAAGAATTAGGTTTAAATTATAATAAAAATAAAAAAAATTGTAGGAATTTGAAATGAGAGCAGCTGTTTTTGAAAAGGTTAAGGAACCTTTAAAATTAGATGAAAATTACCCTGATCCAAGTATTATAGGCGAATTGGATCAAGCTATAATAGAAATAGAGGCTTGTGGTGTTTGCCATACTGATTTTGGTTATCTTGAACATGGTGTTCCCACTGTTAAGCTACCACCTCTTATTTTAGGTCATGAAATATCAGGAAAAATCAAAGAAGTAAGTGAGAATGTAAAAGATTTTAAAGAAGGGGATCCTGTTATTATACCTGCTGTACTCTCCTGTGGATACTGCGTTAATTGTAGAACCGGCCGAGAAAATATTTGCAATAATCAAATAATGCTTGGCAATCATATCGATGGGGGATTTGCAGAGCAAATTAAGGTTCCTATTAAAGATATAGTTCATCTTCCAACCGAAATGTCATTAGATGAAAGTTGTATTATATCAGATGCGATATCAACACCGTATCATGCTGTAAAAAATCGAGGTCAAGTAAGACCTGGTGATTGGGCGGTGGTTATAGGTTGTGGTGGGATTGGTTTAAATGTAGTTCAGAATATAAAAGCAGCAGGAGGTTTACCTATAGCTGTTGATATTATTCCAAAAAAGTTAGAGATTGCTAAGCAAATCGGTGCTGTAGAAACTATTTTAGCGAAAGATAAGGATGAAAGAGAAATTGTTGGTGCCATTCGAAAAATAACTGGAGGAGGTGCAGATATAGCTTTTGAAGCTATAGGAAATCCCTCAACAATGAAACAAGCATTTAATAGTTTACGAACTGGAGGTCGATTAGTTGCTGTGGGATATTCACCCAAGCGTTGGGATGGGTTTGATATTGGTCGAGTTATGTTTCGAGAAATGGAAATAATGGGAAGCCTTGGTTGTCGTCCTGTTGATTATCCACATATTATCGACTTAGTAAAGAATGGTTCACTTCAGCTTAAACCATTAATTACTCACAAATTCCCTCTTTCAGAAATTAATGAAGCTTTTGATGTTATGCGTCGGGGAGAAGGAATAAGAATAATAATATTATGTCAAAAATAGAGGTTGAATGAATTTTTTAATTCTAAAATTTATTTAAATGGAGGCAATAGGTGTGTTTGAAAAATTTAAAGAATGGTATGAAAACCGTCATAATTATGCTAAGAAATGGAAAGAGCGTACTGGTGGGAAAGTATTAGGATATTTCTGTACATATGTCCCCGAAGAGATTCTCTATGCTGCAGATATTCTACCAATAAGGATATTAGGAAGTCACGAACCACAAGATGTCTCTGAACCACACATTTTTGCCATGTTTTGTCCCTTCTGCCGTGATTGTTTAGCACAAGGCTTAAAAGGTAGGTATGATTATCTTGATGGGATTATGATTGCTCAAAGTTGTCTCCATATTAGACAAGCTTTTACAAGCTGGGATCTTCATATTCCTGTGGATTTTACATATTATTTACCACATCCAATGCATATCCAAAGCCCTCATGCTATTCCATATTTAACAGAAGAATTAAAATCATTCAAAAAAGCAGTTGAGGAATGGACTGGAAAACAAATTACAGATGATGATATTAAGCGAGGAATTGAGATAATGAATAAAAATAGACAACTTTTACAGCAAGTATATGAATTAAGGAAAAATCCTAATCCCCCATTAACAGGTCTTGAAGCAATGCTTATGGTGGTCTCTTCACAAATGACCGATAAAAGGGAACATAATAAAGCATTAGAAGGCCTATTGCAAAATCTTCCTTCAAGAACCTTAAATGAGCCAGGTGAACGATTAATGATACTGGGGTCTGAAGACGATGATACTGAATTTGTGGCAATGGTCGAAGATTTAGGAGCAAGATTCGTCATTGATGAACACTGCACAGGTACTCGGTATTTTAACACAGAAGTGAATACTAATGGAAATCCCTTGGTTTCAATCGCAGAAAGGTATGTGAAACGTACTCCATGTCCTAGTAAGGATTGGCCTCAACGTACAAGACTTGAAACTATTCTCCAATTAGCTAAAGAATATGATGTCCAAGGAGCTATTATAATGCAGATGAAATTTTGCGACCCACATGAACTCGATACCGTCGCAATCAAAGAAGCTTTAGAAAATGATCTTAATATTCAAACCCTATTCCTAGAATTTGATGTTACTGTACCAGTTGGTCAATTCAAAACTCGTGTTGAGGCATTTCTTGAAATTATTAGAGAGGAGGATCTTTTTTAGAAAAAAGAGGGATTAAAATGTTAAAAACTAAATATCCAACTGAACCGTTAAAGTGTTGGAATAAGGCTAAAACTCTTAGAGAGAGTTATTATAGAGATTTTGCTGAGGCTCATGAAAAAGGAGGGATTCGGTGGGCAGGAGGAGCCTGGTCTTTTGATGCTATTCCTGCTGGATTAGGAGATGATGTTTATTCTTTAACGGGAGAGCCTTATGGTGCGACTGTGGCATTTAATGATAAATTTGCTTTAGAATGTCATGAAGCAGCTGAGGCTAAGGGCTTTGCCAGAGATCTCTGTTCCTATATGAGAAATTATTGGGGTTCTATTCTTATAAATAAATATGCTTGGCCACAATTTTCTGAAAAATTTCCAAAACCAGACTTCATATGGCAAGATCACATATGTTGTTCCCATGCTAAATGGTACCAAGTAGCAAGCGATCTTGAAGGTGGAGTCCCTATGTTTAGTATTGATGTGTCGGTAGGACCATATGAAGAACGAACAGAACACAAAATTAATTATATTGTAAGGCAAATGCATGATGGAATAAAATGGCTTGAAAAAGTCACTGGAAGAGATTATGATGATGAATTACTAATAAGGGCAGTTAAAAATGAGTTTCGCACTTGTCATTATTGGTCAGCCATTTGCGAGCTTAATAAAGCAATCCCTGCTCCTTTAGATGAAAAATCAATGTATTCATTGTATGTTCTTGGTACATTAAGAAAATCAGCTCAATGGACAGCAGATTTTTATGAAAAAGAACTATATCCAGAGGTAAAAGATCGTGTTGCACGAGGTATAGCTGCAGTTGGAAACGAAAAATGCCGAATTATGACAGACACTCAACCTCCTTGGGCATTTTTAAGAATTTTTCGCTATTTGGAGCAATATGGTTGTGTTTCTATAGGGAGTCTTTATACATTCGGCCTTATTGGATTATGGGAAGATAAAGAAGATGGAACATGGGGTCCTAGGTCTATTCCGGATATTGAGATAACTAATAGAGATGAGGCTCTAAGAGCTCTTGCTGATTGGAATTTAAGTAAACCTGAATGGCAACACTTTTATCATCCAAAACTTAAATCAGACATGATGATTAAGATAGCTAGAGAATGGAAACTAGATGGAGTTTTTCTGCATTTCAATAGAGGTTGTGAAGGATTAAGCCTTGGAATTGCTGAAAATCGTCTAGCCATCCAAAAAGCAGGGATACCAACCATGCCTTTTGAAGGCAACATGGGAGATGAGAGAGAATTCGATCTTGAACGAACTATGAAACGCGTAGATGCTTTTATGGAATCTCTTGGAATAGAGAAACTGAATTTACAATAAATTAAGCAATATTAAAACATAATAATAATTAGTATTTAAAACAAAAAAAAAAAAATGGTTTAATATGATAACAGCCGGAATTGATTGTGGTTCTAAAAATACTAAGGTTGTTCTTTTAAAAGATAATATTATTTTATCAACCGCTTCGGTATTAAGTGGATTTGATCAAGAGGAATCAGCAGAGCAAGCATTTAACAATGCTCTTGAAAAAGCAGGAATTGATCGTAAAGATGTTAACCATATTACGGCTACTGGAGCTGGAATGGAAGCGATTTCTTTTGCAAATGATAATGTTACTACTATAACTTGTGACGGTCGTGGAACATTTTTTCTCTTTCCATCAGCCCGAACTATTATTGATATCGGAGCAGAAGAAGGATTGGTTGTAAAAATCGATGATAAGGGAAAAATCAAGGACTTTGGAATAAATGAGAAATGTGCTGCTGGAGCTGGTGCATTTATTGAAGCCATGTCAAGAGCATTAGAAGTAGATATTGAAGCTATGGGAGAACTTTCTTTAAAATCAACAAAACAAATACCTATGAACGCCCAATGTACAATTTTTGCTGAATCTGAAGTTGTTTCATTGATTCACCAAAAAACATCTAAAGAAGATATAATTCGAGCGGTACATGATGCTATTGCAGATAGAAATACAAGTATGGTGCGTCAAATAGGGATTGAGAAAGATGTAGCATTGATAGGAGGAGTTGCTAATAATATTGGTTTTGTGGATGCTATGAATAAGAACTTAGGTTTTGAGCTATTAGTACCAAAAAATGGTTTAGCTCCAGAATATGTTAGCGCATTAGGGGCAGCACTTATAGCTCAAGAAAAAATTGGAGGTTAAAATTATGTCAAAACTTGAATCAGAAAAGGAATATTGGAGATGGACAGAATCTCGTTATACCAACCCTGACTTAAAATGGGAAGATGGTGATATCATCTCAGCAGGAGTGGATGTTGGATCAGTCAGCACCCAAGCTGTAATAATGGTAGATGGTGAAATTTATTGCTATAGTAGCATGAGAACTGGTAGTAATAGTCCAGACAGCGCAAATAATGCTGTGAATTGGGCACTCGAGGGTACTGGCTTAACATTAGACAAAATTCAGTATGTTGTTGGAACGGGATATGGTCGAGTTAACGTCCCATTTGCAAAGCGAGCAATCACAGAAATCGCGTGTCATGCACGAGGTGCTAATTTCATTTATGGCCCTGAGATAAGAACAGTATTAGATATGGGCGGTCAGGATTGTAAAGCAATACGCTGTGACCAACGTGGGAAAGTTACTGCATTTCTTATGAATGACAAATGTGCGGCAGGAACTGGTAGAGGGATGGAGGTTTTTGCAGATTTACTTCAAGTACACATTAATGATGTAGGGAAAATGTCTTTAGAAGTTGATGAAGAACCTGAGCCTGTTAGTAGTACCTGTGTAGTATTTGCAAAATCAGAAGCAGTTGGATTACTCAGAAAAGGTTGGCCTAAAGAAAAAGTCTTAGCCGCTTATTGCTCAGCTATGGCACATCGAGTGGTAACATTATTATTACGGCTTGGAATAGAAGAAAAATTTGCTATAACCGGTGGAATCGCTAAAAATATTGGAGTTGTAAAAAGATTAGAAGATGAATTAAAACTTAAAGCTCCTGAGTCTAGTATTGATCCACAACTGGCAGGAGCTATTGGTGCTGCTTTATTTGCTAAAGCTCTTATTGAAAAAGAACGCAAAAAAGCTTAAATTAATTATAATTATTAATGTATTCCTAATCAATAAAAAAAACTATAGTCTTGAAAAAATGACGAAGGCAAATTATGGTTATAAAGATGGAAGTGGAGAATATTTTATAACTATAGATACTGAATTGTGCAACTCATGTGGTAAGTGCGTAGAAGTATGCCCTGCTGGTGTCTTAGAGATGGCCGAAGATGAATTAGATCCATTAAACGATGAGATAATAGCTGCTGTTTCAGAAGATCATCGTAAGAAGATTAAGTATTCATGTGCTCCTTGTAAACCTAGTGGCGAAACAAAAGAATTACCTTGTGTAAAAGCATGTGAACCGGGGGCAATATCTCATTCTTGGTAATAAATTGATAATTATTTATTAAAATTATTAAACTCCTTATTTCAATTAAAAAATAATTAATTTTATAATTAATTATAACTAAAGTGTGTTAATTATGGATACAATCTCAATAACTATTAATGGAACTAAAATTGATGTCAAGAAAGGAATTACTATCTTAGAAGCCTCACAAAATGCAGGAATATACATTCCCAGTCTTTGTGCACATCCTGATTTACCTCCTCTCGTAGGCACAAAGCCAAATGAATATATCTTCCAAGGAAATACTAGATATGATAATGAAGATTCAATTCAAGAACATCGGGGTTGCCAACTTTGTGTAGTAAAAATAGAAGGAATTGAGAGCTTACAAACCTCCTGTAGTACCATAGCAGAAGAAGGTATGAACATTTTTATTGATACAGCAGAAATCCAAGCTCTACGTCGAGATAAGTTAAAAGAGATTCTCTCCAAGCATCCACATGCATGCTTGATGTGTGCTCAACGTGAGGGCTGTAGTCGTGAGCCTTGCTCACCTAATATTCCAGTGGAAGAACGTTGTTGTCCAATATTAGGGCGATGTGAGTTACAAAAAGTAGCTGAATATATAGGAATTCAAGAAGATACTCCACGATATAAGCCTCAAGGACGCGATATTATAGAAAATGAACCTCTATTTATCCGGAATTATGAATTATGTATTGGATGTACTAGATGTGTTAGGGTATGTCGAGAAGTTCGTGGTGTTGAAGCTTTAGGTTTTGTTAATTCTAATGGAGAGACAGTGGTTGGGAGTCTTGCACCTTCTCTTAAAGAATCTGGTTGTAAATTTTGTGGAGCATGCGTTGAGGTATGTCCTACAGGAGCACTTACGGATAAAGATATTCTTTGGGCTGAACGTGAAAAATTGCTTGTCCCTTGTAAAGAAACTTGTCCATTAGGAATTGATGTACCACGTTATATTCGATTAATTTCAGAGGAAAGATTTGCTGAAGCAGCAGCAGTCATAAGAGAAAAAACACCTTTTCCTTCGGTTCTTGGAAGAGTATGCTTCCATGATTGTGAAATTGCCTGTCTTCGGAGCCAAATTAATGATCCTATTGCTATCTGTGCTTTAAAACGATTTGCAATGGACCATGATAGTGATTTTTGGAATTCAAAAATAAATGTCAGCCCTCCTACTGGGAAAAAAGTAGCAGTGATAGGTTCTGGTCCAGCAGGACTCACAACTGCTTATTATTTAAAAAGGTTTGGACATTCGGTCTCAGTTTTTGAAGCTAATTCTTATATAGGAGGTATGTTAAGAGTAGGAATTCCAGAGTATAGATTACCAAGAGCAGTTCTTGAAAAAGATCTTGAACATATATTAAGTATAGGGATTGATATTCAAATTGATAAAGTTATAGGAGAACATTTATCACTTGAAGATTTGAAAGAACAGGGCTTTAATGCTATTTTTTTAGCCATTGGTGCTCAAAATACTAAAAAGCTTAATATAGAAGGTTCAAATATGCCAAACATCCTCTGGGGTCTTGATTTTCTGAAAAAAGTCAATCATGGTGAAGATGTTAAAGTAACTGATAGTGTTATCGTTATAGGAGGCGGAAATGTAGCTATAGATGTAGCCTTAACAGCTCAAAGATTAGGTGCTAAAGAAGTTCAATTAATATGTTTAGAATGTAGAGATGAGATGCCCGCGCATGAATGGGAAATCGAAAAAGCGATAGATGAAGGTATAATACTAAATTGCTCATGGGGACCAAAAAGAATTACTGGTATAAGTGGCAAAGTATCTGAGGTTGAGCTTATCCATTGTGATTCAGTGTTTGATAATAATAACTTATTTAATCCCATCTTTGATGAAAATAAAAAAAAGTATCTTGAAGCTGAAATGGTAATAATGGCTATAGGCCAAATCCCTGATTTATCCATATTGGGAAGTGAAAATAAAATTAAAATCTCCACAGAAGGTTTAATTCAAATTAAAGAAGAAACTCTAGAGACGAATCTCCCTGGAATTTTTGCGGGTGGTGAGGTTGTTAGTAGTCCTGGTTCGGTAGTAGATGCAATTGAAATGGGACGAAAAGCTGCTTGTTCAATTGATAAGTATTTAGGAGGTAAAGGTGAAATCAACGATATTTTTGTCGACCCAGATGTATCTAATCCGTGGTTGGGACGTGATCAATATTTTTATGATAAGCCACGTTCTCAAATGCCACTCTTATCGCTAAAAGAACGTCAAAGTAGTTTTAATGAAATTGAATTAGGCTTTAATGAAACTTTAGCTATAGAGGAGGCTAATCGATGTTTAAGATGTGACTTACGTTTTGAAATATCTTCTGTAATACTTCCACCTCAAAAGTGGTTAGAATTGACGCTTGAAAATATCCAAACAGTACCAGAAACAGAGGGTGCCATTCAAGTTCTAAATGAGAAGCAAGAAATTATCTTCATTAAAGGAACACCTAATTTGCGCCAATTTTTAGAAGAACAATTAAATGTAAACTCAAAGGCTTGCTTCTTTAATTACCACGAAGATCCAATGTATACAAAAAGAGAAAGTGAACTGCTTCAACAATTTATGCAAGAATTTGGAAGATTTCCAGAGAATAATGAAGATTTAGACGATGATCTCTTTTAATATTTGTAAAAATTAATTGATGCAGGATAAACAATAATTATTATAATTCCTCAACCACATGATAACCATTTTTTTTAAGAACTTTGATTCCATTTTCATTATCATCTAATCTGAATATTATTAACGGTTGGTCATCAATTATACTCGTATAAAGATAGTCAATGTTTACATCATTTGAACCAAAGAGTTTAGCAATTTTATATAATGCTGCGATATTATCAGAAATTCTAACAGCTACAACTTCAGTAACTGAATATAGGAGCTCTCTTTCTTCTAATAGTTTGGTACATTCTTCAAATTGATCAACTAAAAGTAGTAGTAGACCGTAATCTTCTGTTTCTGCCACTGTAAGAGATCTAATATAAATTTTATTATCCATTAATACTTCAAAAAATTCGGCGAGCTGTCCAGGCTTATTAGGAAGAAAAACTGAAATCTGATTTATCGACATAATTTTAGAATTAGAAAATAATTATAATTAAAAAATTCAACTTAATTTAATTAGAAATATAGATTGTTTAAAAATAATACTAAAATAATCCATAATTTAATTTTAAACGGCGTACTACTTAATTTTTTAAGTTTAGTTTTCTTCAAATTAATATATCGCAGTTATATATAAGGAAATTTTTACGATCTATATTCTTGATAAAATTATATTAAATGATTAATAATATAAAAAATGTGGTATAATTGATGAAATGGGAGTTTGAATTCGATGAAAAGTTAAAGTGGACAGCTGAATTACGCAATAATTTGTATATCAAATCAAATCTTGCTCAAAAGAGGAATTTATTAGAAATCGGATGTGTTACTGGTGAACTACTGAAAGAAATTGGAGTAATGTATGACTTAAAATTGTATGGTATAGATAATGATGCAGTAAAAATTGAATATGCTAAAGTAAACCTTGAAAAGAATATGATTAATGCAAAGTTAATGGTAATGAGTATATCAAATAATTCTTTTGAGGATAAGATGTTTGATGTTATTATTTCCTATTTTACCTTCCTATGGATAAAAGATCTGAAAAAAGCCATATCAGAAATTCATAGAATTTTAACCGTAGATGGTATATTTCTGATTTTAGGGGAACCAGACTTTGGAGGATTAATTGAATACCCCGATTGTAATCTAAAAAAGGAGATAATGTATAATATAAAAAATTTAGGTGGAGATCCTGCTATAGGAAGAAAATTAAACCAATACTTCACAAATCAGTTTAAAGTAATAGAGCATTTTTGTACCAGTCTCCCTTGGATACCTAATATAGATAAAGTAAGTTTACATAAAGAAATTGATTTTTATGAAGAAAATTTAAATCCAAAACAATTTGATATTAATTTAATGAGGGCTAGTATTGATTCAGAGAAATATTTCTTGTTTATACCTATTTTTTGTTATCATTTAAGGAAAATTTAAAATTAAATATGCAATCTAAAGCTTTTTGTAAGGATTATAAGAATGAGCAAAAAACTATAAATAAAATTGATTTTATATTTTAAAAACCATAGGTTAGTCGTAAGAATTTTGCTTCAATTTTTCAAATAATTTTTTATATTCATCAATATATTTTTCATCGTTACTCTCTCTAATTTTTTGCAGAAGTTCCACAGACTTTGTTAAACTTTCTGATTTTTTCTTAATCTTTTCCTTATATAAGTCTTTTCTATATTGTGATTTTACTAGTTTCAATGTATTTTTCATTTCTTCAATAGAGATTTCCATTACCTTTTGTGATTCTATAACTGAATTGGCAAGCTGCTTCTTTCTTTGCTCTAATTTAATACAATTTTCACATATTAATTCTCCCGATTCTTTCCCTCCTTTTTTAATCATAAAAGGATTCCCGCAACGAGAACATTTAACTAACTTAACAATGAGCTTATTTCCGTCGGAATCGGGCATGAACTGAAACAACTAAAATTTTAGATTATGTACTTATTAATTTAATAACTTTTTTATAATTTAATTTTTGATTTTTTGTTTGATTCATCTTTTAAGAAGATTTATGGTGAATTTGATATTTATTTGTATAGTGTTATTTGTATAATGGTGGTGTTTTTTTTTCAAGTTATTTTCTTTTTAGTTTTGAGCTCTTTAATAAGAATAACATAATGGTAGGAATGATCGAATCTCATCGTCTTTTTGATTTTTGTGATTATATTTATATACATAATTGTACGAATACTATCACATTAATCATTAATAAATTAAATCTTAATTTAGATTCAAAATTAAATATCTCATAATTAGGGAAATTGTGAAAAGAATGGCAGAAACCAAAAAGAAAGAAATAGAACTTTGTAAGTTTGTATGCCCTCCTGGTGTCATTGCGATTGTATTACTAGCCCTTGGAATATGGCTAATCTTTGTAAATTTAATTGTTGCAATTATATTACTCTGTTTAATTCCTGTGGAGATACTATTCTTTATTTGGATGTATAGAAGAAGTACAAGACCTACACCGTAATTTCAAAATTAAATTCTTTTTTTAATATTTTCTAAATTGGTAATTATGGTTGAAATAAAGGTATGGGATCCATCGGAACGTCTATTATGGGGAATTGCAATAGTTTTTCTTATTATTTGTGGAATTTTTTATATTTATAGGGGTAAACAAAAAGAGAAATTCAATGACAAAATTGTTTTATTTGGATTTGGAGGTTTTATTTTTGGATTAGCAATTAATAGGATTTTCCATTATTTATGTGATCTTGCGGTGCCGGGAACATATGTTAATAATATTTTTTATGGGGATTATAATAATATCGGAAGCACATGGGAACTATTTGCGAGATTTGGAGTTGTTGCGTGGGTAGCTGGTATTAGTTTTTTAATATTTGCATATGAATCTATTATAAGGAAAACCAAATTTGCTTTACTAATAATTCAAATTATTTCTATAATATTTTTATTTTTTAGTCCATATAACTTAATGTCGCTTTTCTATTCGGTTTTTATAATATATGATCTGTTTTTGTTAATGTTAATTATGTTTTATTTTACAAAATGGTCGAGATTAAATTTCAAGGCTATTTCTTCCCTGTTATTATTTGGATTCATTTTAAATTCTATAGCGTGGGACTTATCCAGTAGAGCGATCAAAGAATTGAATTTAGTACCCTTATCATTATCTCCAATAATTTTTATCTTGGGTACTTTTATTGCGTTCTCTCCAATGATAGTTCATCAAAAATATTTTTCTAGAGCATTATATTTCTGGATAATACTAGGAATTTCAACACTTAGCTTGTTAATTGCTCTTGAAATATTTTATATATTTATGGATTTATCCGTTTATAATATACTTTATACTCTAGCTCTAATAATAATTATAATTCCTTTCCTTTATTTTACAATCTATAACATAAAAACTGAAAATTTAATAACAGTCAATGAGGAACCTCAAACATCTCTAAGAATTTTTTCAAAACCTCAAAGGATTACTGAAGAAGAAGTTACATTTTTTCGAGAACAAAGAATTTGTTTAGTATGTAAGAATAAAGTGTCAAGAATTAATTATATCTGTCCTAAATGTAGTGCGCTATATTGTTTAAAATGTTCTGAAGAATTAAGTAATTTGGAAAATATGTGTTGGGTATGTAATGAACCTTTAGATGAATCAAAACCAACTAAACCATTTAAGGAAGAGTTAAAAAAGGAATATAAAAAGATAGTCCCAAAAACGAATCCTCCAAGTTAAAATGAAACAATATTAAATAGCGCAGAGTTTAAATTATTAATATAAAACTATTGAAATTCAGTTAATGATTAAAAACTTAGATCAGTAGGTAAAAGTTTCATGAGGTTATCAGTAGAAGATACTAGAACCGGTAAAGTAATAAAACTTGATGTTAAAGAACATCATCAAATTGAACGTATTATTGATATTGTTATAAAGCACATGGGTATTATCAGTGTTGAACAACGGTCATATACCTTGGTGCTTGATGATAAAGAAATACCAAATAGCATAACGGTTGAAGAAGCTATCCATAAATTCGGATTAAAAGAAAATGATAAATTGTCTTTATGGGCTAGAGTTATAGGAGGATATTTTAATTTAATTTAATCATCAATTATAATTATATCTTCATCATTTTTATCTTTAAAATCCTTATTTTGAAATTGATTTTTTAATGCTTCAATATCTACTTTTTTAAAAAAATCTGCTGCTTCTAAGCATATATCATAATTAAGAGGATCATCTGGGTTTGGATCTTCCAATAATTTTTCTAATGCTTTCACAGTAGTCTCTAGATCAGAAAGTCTCGACCATTGTTTTAAAATATTTAAACAAATATAACCTGTACCTGGATTTGTAGAATATGGCAATTCAACGGGATGAATGTTGGGATGAAAAATGTTAGAATACCATGCAAAATCTATACCACCGGGGTAAGGGAAAGATCGGTTTAGTTTAAAAAGGATTCGATGCGAAGTTTTAGGTAACAAATTTTGAGGATTTTCGATTTCTCGAATAAATCCTAATGCTTTTAGTATAATCAAGAATTCAACATTATTTTCCTGCCAAATTATTGAATCTTTTTCAATAATCTTGAGTTTTTCCAGACTTTTAATCTCGTTATTTATTCGATCCTTCCAAATTTCAAGTGGTAATTCAGGCATATATAATCTTAATCACAACTTTAAATTATTTAAATATGTAGATCCTTATTTTGATTTTTTATATGAACATATCCAACAATTTGGATCTTTAATTTTTTCAATAATATTAAATTTATTTGTAAGGCCATTATAAATTAATTGTTTCCCAATTAATGGTGAACCAATTTCATTGTCCCAACTTTTTTTCTCTTTAAAATAATCAATACCAAGTATAAATTTAATAACTTGTTGAGATTGAATCCCTCCAATAATTGAAGTTGTAGTAATGAT
>JBHLKA010000007.1:0-47446 GCA_048887145.1 Candidatus Hodarchaeota archaeon | reverse complement strand
TTAGATGATATTGATGTATGTGTTAATCTTGCGGCTATCTCTCAACCAGATCAAGCAGAGGTAATTAATCCAAAATTGTTCTACGAAATAAATCATTATGGATGTGTAAGACTAGCAAAATTATGTAAAGAACATAATATAAAGAGATTTATATTCACATCAACTTGTAGTGTTTATGGATTTCAAAATGAACTTATGAGTGAGACTAGCACTCCTAAAGCTCTCGAAGCTTACGGAAAGTCAAAATTATTGGCAGAACAAGAAATTCTACCTCTAGCGGATGAGAATTTTATTATAACAATACTTAGACCTGCTACTATGTACGGATTTTCACCAAAAATGAGATTTGATTTAGTTGTAAATGGAATGACATGGGCTCTATATAAATTTAGAAAAATAAACGTTATGAGAGACGGCACTCAATGGCGCCCTAATGTCCATGTTAAAGATGTAGCACTATTAATTAGTAAATTATTAGAGATCAGTAAAAATA
Source organism: Candidatus Hodarchaeota archaeon (assembly GCA_048887145.1). Taxonomy (GTDB): domain Archaea; phylum Asgardarchaeota; class Lokiarchaeia; order Sigyniarchaeales; family SOKP01; genus SOKP01. The sequence continues at coordinate 46,953 of JBHLKA010000007.1, read as the reverse complement.
AAATCCAAAGAGAGATTTTTAATGTTGGCTCGAACGATCAAAATTATCAGATCTTTCCATTAGCAAAAATTGTTGGTAATTCTATTGAAGGTAATTATGAATTAAATTGGTATGGGGAACCTGATACTAGATCCTATAAGGTAGATTTTTCAAAACTTCAAAAAAGGTTAGGGTTTAATATACAATATTCTGTAAAAGATGCCGTTAAAAAGATTTATAATAAACTAAGTGATAAAAAAACGGTAAAAGATGATAAAACTTCAGTGATTAGCTGGTATAAAAAATTAAGTGAAGAAGGATATATTAAACCCATAAATATTTAGTTCAAATTATTATACACTTTTTTTACTATCTCTTATAAAATTAGAACATCTTAATAATGTCCGAAAAGTTCCGGCATCAGACCAAAAACCTTGAATAATACTTGCTTTAGTTTTTCCCATTTTTATGTAAATGTTATTTACATCAGTTATCTCTAATTCACCTCTCTCAGAATAACCAATTTCATTGATAACCTTTTCAATGATATCAAAAATTTTTTCATCATAAAAATAAAGTCCAGTTACGCACAAATTTGATTTTGGACTTAATGGTTTTTCCTCAATATTTATAATCTCTCCATTATCATTTAATTCAGCAACACCAAATCTCTCAGGTTCATGGATTTCTTTTAGAAATAAGAAGCAATCATAAATATCAGACTTTTCGAATTCTTTTACTTCTGTAAGAAATGATTGTTCAAAAATATTATCTCCTAAAATAACAGCAATTTTATACCCTTTAACAATCTCTTTAGTTAGGTAAAGGGCTTCCGCTATACCACCGCTTCCCTGTTGATAAACATAGTTAAAATTTGCATTAAATTCAGAACCATCACCAAGCAACCTTATGAAATCCCCAACACTTTCACCACCGAGTACTATTGTAATATCAGTTATACCAGAATTTGTAAGGGTTTTTATAACCTTATAAATCATGGGCTCATCATAGACAGGTAAAAGGTGCTTATTAGTTACTTTGGTTAATGGTGCGAGCCTTGTGCCTATACCTCCCGCTAAAATTACACCTTTAATATAAATTCACTCTTATTTTTTGGATTTTAGAGAATAAAAAATTTCTTTATATTTTTAATATTAGTTTATTAGTTTTAAAAATAATTCTTCAAGAGAGATTTCTGGTTCATTGATCCTTAATATTTTATAATCGCTTAAAAATTGAAGCAATTCATGATAATTATCTCTTAATTTCAAAATTACAACTAAACCACTATCGTTTACATCAACCGTTTCAACAAATTCTTGATTTTCTAATTCTCTTTTTAATTGATCTCTGTCTTTTTTTATTTCAATATTAACTTTGATTTGAGACTTCAGTAATTCTTTGACTTCACTTTTAGCACCGATTTTTAAAATGTTTCCTCTGTCAATAAAAGCAACATGATCACATAATTTTTCCACTACATTCATATCATGACTAGTTAAAAATATTGTTTTATTCAGGTTTTTCAACTTTTCAATTATAAAATTTGTAGATTTTATATCTAATCCTAATGTAGGTTCATCTAAAAATAGAATTTGTCGTTCTAATAAAAGTGTTCTGCATAAAGCAAGTTTCATTTTCATTCCACTAGAATAATATTCCACATAATGACTTAACCATTCACTTAATTCAAATTCTTTAGAAATTTTTAATATTTTTTCCTGATAATTCGGAATTTTGTAGATTTTACAAAAGAATTTAAGATTATCATAACCTGTGAGTCGATAATATAACATATCACTACCTAACATGAGCCCAATCAAGGGTTTTACCTTTTTAGGATATGTTACTACATTGTATCCATTAACAATGGCATGTCCACTTGTTGGTTGTGTGATAGTTGTTAGAATTTGTATTAATGTTGTTTTTCCTGCCCCATTTGGACCCAATAATCCAAAAATTTCCCCCTTTTTGATTGAAAGGTTTATTTTATTTAAAGCATTAATCACTGCCTTTTTTCGCTTTAATTTATATATTTTAGACAAATCTACAGTTTCTATGATATCAACCATGATAATCAGTAACCCGTTATCCCATACTTTTTATATATTAAATTAAAAAGAAAAACACCTATTATCGGAACTATAAGTGCAGTGCATATTAAGCTAAAGAAGTGAAGAGGAAATGATAAGATTATACCAAAACCAATATCTTGTATCCAGGTTAATCTTAATAGATCAAATATGTAATAGAGGGGATTTAGAACTATAATATCTTGAATAATTTTAGGGAAAATTTCAAAAGGATAAGTTATACAACTAAACCAGAAAATAAATAATAATGAAAATTGTAAAAAATTCCAAATATTTTCATTTGAGATTGCAAAAATACCAAGGATAAGTCCTATTCCACTAAAAATTAAAGCAACAAGAAAGAAGAGAATAATTATTAGGATTACTGTGTCTATTGAAATTGGATAGATTATACATCCTACAATGAAAAATAAAATAAAAGGGAATGATATTAGGATTAATTGAGATAAGAAAATACCGAATAATAAATTAAATCGATTGAAAGGACCAATAATTAAAGCAGGAAGGGTTTTCCAATATTTTTCCATTCTAAATTGACTTGGAAAAATATTTGTAATGCCTGATAAAAGCATAATATTGTAGGCAATTATTTGATATAAATAGAAATTTTGTGCTGTCCAAGCTCCTAAACTTGGTCTTAATTCAAAAATATTACCTAAAATAATAATCGGAGTAATTATCGATATAATATAAGTAATATATGTGAGGATTAAACCAAATTTGTACCGCAATTCTAATTTTATGTTTTTTTCAGTTAAAGCGATAACTTGGGATATATTATCGATAAAATCTTTCTTCTTAAACATTTTTAAAATCTTACTTTTTAAATTAAATTGAAATTTCCGTTTAAAATTAATTAAGGGACTTTCTTTAAGGATTTTCCTACACATAAGACACTAGCACATGCTATCCAAGGAGATATCCAATCTAACATCCTAGATATCATTTTACCTATAAAGTTTAATTCAAAATTAACGCTATTTATTGCTTTTAAAAAAGGAAAATCTACTCCTAAACCTATTGCATGGTTTTTAGAATCATGAAAATCATGGGGAACTGTTTTTATTACCTTGAAATTTGATTTTTTTAAGTAACTTTGTAATTCTTCTGAAGTAAACCGATATTCAATGAAGTGATAATATTTATTCCTTTCTCTTTTTTCATTTTTACCTATTTTAAATTTTCTATCTAATAAGTTGTTCTTATTTAAAAAATTAAAAAATTTTGTGAAGAAGTAATAAAATCTATTGATTATATTTAAAAAACTTTGAATAAAAATCTTTCTAATAATATTTACTGTGGGAGTTGATACAAATATTAACCCATTTGGCTTTAAAACTCTATATGCTTCTTCTAGAGCTATTAATGGTCCATCTTCAAAATGTTCGATAACACCCATAGAAATATATGCATCGAAAAAGTTATCCGGATAATTAAGTTTCAATATGTCGCCAATTTCTACTTTTAGGGAAGATCTAAATTGCTTTAATTTAGTAATTGCCAAATTATTATTATCTACCCCTATTACTTCATAGCCACGTTCTGAAAGAAATATAACCCATTTTCCAAAACCACACCCCGCATCAATTATTTTTCCCTCTTTTGGTAAATAATTCAGAAATAAAACTCTTGGAGCAGTTTCTATTTTACAAGCTTCTAATTCTTGTTCAATGGTTCTACTGGACCACATTCCATTCCATATTGTACATTTCGGATTATTGTTAAAATAAAATAATTTTCTCATTGATAAGTGGAACCTTCAAAGTTCGTTTTTGTAATAATAACTATTAATTAATCGCCTTATTCCATTTTTAATATTGAATATATCTTTATAGTTTTAGTTTCTATACAAATCTTATATATTGAAAAAATTTTAGATCATTAAAAATAGTTTAAATTGAAATATATATCTGTTTTCTTTTAAAGGATTTTTATGGAAAAGCTAGTTTCTATAGTAATAATTAATTATAATACGTATAAAGATACGATATTTTGTTTAAAATCATTATTAAATCAAACTTATAAAAATTTCGAGGTAATCATTGTTGATAATGGCTCAAAATATCAATCATATTTGAAATTGAAAGAAAATTTAGCAGCATTTAATAAGACTTTAAGGGTTTTTCTAATTAGAAGTGAAATTAATTTATATTTTGGAGCTGGAAATAATAAAGCAATAAAAAGAGCAAAGGGAGATTATATTTGTTTATTGAATTCAGATACAGAAGTAATCCCAAATTTCATAGAAGAAATGGTTAATTTTTTAGAAGAACATCCAAAAGCAGCTATGATTTCTCCCAAAATTAAGTTGTTTTCAGATAAAAACTATATATGGACCACAGGAGGGAAAATAAACTTTAGAACAGGTGAAGTTGTATTTAATAGAGGATATTTAGAATATGATCCAGATAATCAAAAATATAATAAAATAGAAAAGATTGATTTTGCTCCAGGTACGGCTTTATTTGTAAAAAAGGAGTATCTTAGTGAGATTGGGTTAATGGATGAGATTTTTTTTATGTACCATGAAGATCCTGATTGGAACTTTAGGGCTAGACAGAAAGGTTTTGAAAATTATTATGTTCCAACCACTCTCGTATATCATAAAATCCCAATTAAAAGAAATCCAAAAAGTAAAAGAGCTATTTTTAATAATTTTTTCTTTAAGAGGAATAAGCAAATCCTTGTATGGAAGCACGCTTCTATATTAGAATTGATAATTTTTTATATTAAGCTCTTGAATGAAGTCATTTATGAATTTAAAAGTAAACTAAAACAAAAAAAAATCAAGGTGCTTATTTTATATATTATCTCATGGTGGAAAGGTTTTAGAATTGGGTTAAAAAGAAGAACCAATCGTTCTTGTAAGAAATTTATGATTAAAGATTTTTATTTTATAAAAAATTTAGAAAAAAGTAAATTTTAGTTTTAAAACGTTCTAAGGTTATTTTCGGTGGATAAATTAGTTTCTATAATAATATTGAATTATAATAAATATCAATATACTATAGATTGTTTAAAATCGCTAGAGAAGCAAATCTATAAGAATTTCGAAGTAATCCTTGTCGATAATGGGTCAAATTATAATTTATATTCTAAATTGAAGACCCAATTAGGACAATTTGAAAATAGCTTAAATATTAGATTAATCCGAAGTGATAAAAACCTTTTTTTTGGAGCTGGTAATAATAAAGCAATTAAAGAAGCACATGGAGATTATATCTGTTTATTAAATTATGATATTATTTTAGAGCCTGATTTTTTAAAAGCTATGGTAAATTTTTTAGAATCGAATCCAAAGGCTGGTATGATAACTCCAAAAATTAAAATATATAATGAGAAGGACGTTATATGGAACGCTGGAGCATTTGTTAACTTTAGATCGGCAATAGTTATTGGAAATAGAGGATTTTTGGAATATGACCCTTATAATAAAAAGTATAACAAGATTGAACAAATAGGTTTTGCTCCTGGAACAGCCCTTTTTATAAGAAAAGAAGTTATAATCGAAGCAGGATTAATGGATGAGATTTTTTTTATGTATCATGAAGATCCTGACTGGAATATTCAAGCACAGAAAAAAGGGTACAAATCATTTTATGTTCCAACTACAATCGTCTATCATAATATCCCCCGCATAGTTGATCAAGAGAGAATGATTTTTAACCATCATTTTTTTACCAGAAATTCTCAAATATTAGTTTGGAAGCAAGCAAAAATAACAGATATAATGGTCTTTTACTTCATCTTCAGCATCTTTAATTTAGGCATAATTTTTTTGAATTTTTTAAAGTTAAATTTTAATAGAATAAAAATAAGACTCATGTCCATCTGGCAAGGGTTTAGAATTGGAGTTAGGAGACGAACAAATAGATCTTGTAGAAAATATATGATCTCTGATTATAATTACATAAAAAGTCTGCTGAAGTTTTGAAATCTTGCTAATTATACATATTTAAGTAATTTATTAAAAAAGACAAGTAATTTTCTGAATACTTTTAATTTTCCTAACTTGCCCAACAGAATTGGGTCTAGATCTCTCGATAAGAACTGATAAGGCATTAATCTGTTTTCCTTTTTTGCAAGTTTTCTTAAATGTCTATAACATTTAATTTTTTTAAGTAATTCAATATAGATTTTTAACCTTAATTTAAACTTTTTAATAAATATTGAATGGAATAATAAGATAAATTCAGTAACAATAATGATTGGTAATAGTTTATACAAATTACTCACATTTTTGAGTAGAATGAGATACCTATTACGTTCTAAAAAGAAATATTGCATATTATTCATGGTTTGATATTTTTTTTGATGGATTAAATAGGGATCATTTGTAGTATATATTGGATTTCCATTCTTAAAGATTTTAAGTGAAAGATCTGTATCTTCATAATACATAAAAAATTCTTTATCAAAACCTCCCATTTCTAAAAAATAATTTTTTTTGATAAAGAGAGTGCCACCAGAAAATCTTTGAGTAGTTTTTATAATGTTATTTTGTGGTAATTTTTCACCCATTTCAGGAGTATAAGAAAATCCCAAGAAATGATTTTTAGCTCCAAAGTAATGTATTCTCCCATTTTCAAATACTAAAGCTGGTGAAATAACAATCTCATGATCATTTCTATACTTATAATAAAGTTTTTTTATTTTATTAAAGAAGTCAGGAGGGAAAATTACATCTTGATTAGTGATAAACACAAAATCTCCACAAGAGCTAGATACTCCACAGTTGCAAGCTTCTGCAAAACCTTCATTTGATTTATTTTTCACTAAATTAATGTTGATATTCTTTGCAAATGAATTTATTACATTAATAGTGGAATCTTTTGATTTATTATCTACGATTACCAATTCGATCTCATCCAAATTATTTAAGTTTTTTATGGAATTCAAATTTCTTTCTAGAAATTTTACACCATTATAAGAGGGAAATATAATTGATATTCTTGGATGAGTAATTTGCATAATCTTAAGTATTTAAGTAATTTAGAGAGTTGCCCTATAGATATTTAATGTATATATTTATTTATTATCTCCTTTGATTAATAAATATTTTAATCAAATTAACAAAATTTTACTTATTGAAAAACCTTTATTTTTTTGAAGTTTTATTCAAACTCTTATTTTGATAACAATTCTTAATATTAAGGTATTTAGTAAGATTTTTTATTATGTCTTAATTTTACTTAATTAAATATAATTATGTCTTAAAATGATATATTATGTCAGATGAAGAGCATAAAGTTGAATATACAACTGTATCAATTCCCAAAGTACTTTCAGAGAAGATAAAAGAGCGAATGAAAGGAACTGGATTTTCTTCGGTCTCCAGTTATGTAACGTATGTTCTTAGGCAAGTTCTTTCCTCTATAGAGGAAGAGGAGAGATCTAAACAAGCCTTTACAAAGGAAGAAGAAGAAAAAGTAAAGCAGAGATTACGAGATTTGGGATATATTGATTAAAATTTAACTTTATTTAATAACTACAACATATTGAAAAAGGAAAAAATTATGATTCCGCCACATGGAGGTATTTTAATAAATAAGGTTTTACCTAATTTTGAAAAGGAAAGGATTTTGGGTCAAATCAATGAATTTGAAACAATTAAAGTAAGGCCTGAAACATTAAAAGTGATTAAGAACATTGCATTTGGAGTATTTAGCCCATTAGAGGGCTTCATGAACGAAAATGATTACAATTACGTTTTGGAGTCAATGTATTTGGAGAGTGATGTTCCTTGGCCTTTTCCTATTACATTAGATGTTTCAGAAAATGAACTCAAGAATATTAAAAGTGATGATCAAATCATCCTAACAAATGGTGAGAATAAACCTATTGCATTAATGAGGGTCGAAGATATCTATGATTATGACAAAAAGGATTATGCAAGCAAAACTTATGGAACTTTAGAAAGAGACCATCCAGGAGTAAATAGTGTTTTAAACTATAAAGATAAACTAATGGGAGGCCAAATATTTTTAATCAGTGAACCTAAAGCTACGTTTCCAGAAATAGACCTAAAGCCTATAGAAACAAGAGTATTGTTCAAGGAATTGAGATGGGAACGCGTTGTGGCATTTCAAACAAGAAACCCACCACACTTAGGACACGAATATGTCCAAAAAGCAGGTTTGACTTATGTTGATGGTTTATTCATAAATCCTGTAATTGGTAAGAAAAAGCAAGGTGATTTCTTAGACAGTGTAATTATCGAGGCATATAAAGTATTAATTAAAGAATATTATCCTAAAAATCGTGTAGTAATGAGTACATTCGAAACAGAGATGAGATATGCGGGACCAAAAGAAGCTATATTTCATGCAATTGCAAGAAAGAATTTTGGATGTACTCATATAATTATCGGGAGGGATCATGCGGGAGTAGGCGATTATTATGGTCCTTATGATGCTCATTTCATTTTTGATAAATTTCCAGATTTAGGTATTGAACCAATTAAATTTCGGTCCTTCTCAAAGTGTAAAAAGTGTAATGCGGTTGTGAATGATAAGATTTGTCCCCATCCTCCAGAAATGCAGAATTTCTTTGCGGGTCGTGAGATTAGAAATGCTTTAAAGGCTGGAATTCCACCTGATCCAGAAGTTATGCGCAAAGAAGTAGCAGAAGTCATTCTAAAGTATAAAAATCCATTTGTTACATGATTTTTATATAAATTATAAAAATAAGAGCCTTGAGCTAGTATTATAATGAGTGAAAAAAAAAAGAAATTGGTCCTTATAGGTTTAGATTGTGCTACTCCAAGAACTTTATTCAATGAGTTTATCGATGATTGCCCAAATATCAGAAAATTAATGGAAAATGGAGTATATGGAAAATTAAGGAGTTCAGATCCCCCAATTACGATACCAGCATGGATGGTTATGGCAACAGGTAAAAAAGCAGGTACACTTGGAATTTATGGATTTAGGCATCGAAAAAAGTTTGCTTATAATGATTTTTGGATAGCTACTTCAAATTCAGTAAAAGAACCCACCATTTGGGATATAATTAGTAGAAAGGGATTAAAAAGCATCGTTATTGGAGTACCTCCCACATATCCTGTCAAAGCAATTAATGGTAACCTTATTGCTGGCTTCATAGCACCAGGCACAGACTCAAATTATACATATCCCCCTGAATTGAAACAAGAAATTGAAAATAAAATTGGTAATTATATTTTAGATGCAAATTTTAGAGTAGAAAATAAAACGGCTTTATTAAAGCAGATCTATGAAATGACTAGGATTCAGTTTAAAACAATTAAATATTTGATGAAAAATAAAGAATGGGATTTTTTTCAATTTGTTATAATAGGTTTAGATAGATTTCATCATGCTTTTTGGAAATATTTTGATGAAAAACACGAAAAATACGTTCCTGGAAATAAATTCGAGCTTGAAATGCGTAACTATTATAAATATTTAGATAGTGAAGTTGGGGAAATCTTAAACTTACTTGAAGAAAATGTAAGTATAGTTGTAGTTTCTGATCATGGAGCAAAAGCAATGAAAGGGTTAATATGTGTTAATATGGCCTTTGAAGAACTTGGATTATTAAAATTTAAAGAGAAACCTAAACCAGGAACCAGATTAGATGATGCAAAAATAGATTGGGACAAAACCTATGCTTGGGGATGGGGTGGTTATTATGCTAGAATTTTTTTAAATGTTGAGGGAAGAGAACCTCAAGGTATTATTAAAAAAGAGGATTATGAAAAAATGAGAGAACTCATAATAGAAAAAATTAAATCAATAAAAGATGATTCTGGTAACTCTATGGACACAAAAGTTTATAAGCCTGAAGATTTTTATACAATAATTCGCGGAGATCCACCTGATTTAATGGTATATTTTGATGATTTAAATTGGAGGTCTGCTGGTACAGTAGGTTATGAATCAATGTATTTAAAAGAAAATGACACGGGACCAGATGATGCTGTACATGACTATTATGGGATCTATATTATTTATAATCCAAGAAGTAAAATTGGAAAGGATTTAGGCATAAAAAACATATTAGATATTGCTCCTACTTGTCTAAATATTTTAGGATTTGAAATTCCAAAAGATATGGAAGGAAATGTAATAGACTTTTAGAAAGGGTGGAAAAAAATAGAACATAAAGGATTTACATTATGGTTTACAGGGCTTCCTTGCTCAGGGAAATCTGTACTTGCTGATGCTGTTGCTGATGATCTGAAAAAAAGGGGTATGAAAGTTGAGCGTCTAGATGGAGATATTGTTAGAAAAAGTTTAACACGTGATTTGGGATTCACTGAAGAGGATCGAAATATGAATATTGAGAGAGTCACGTTTGTTGCTAAACTTTTAACCCGAAATGGTGTCGCTGTCCTTGCCTCATTTGTATCACCATATAATAAGATTCGTGCATATTCGAGAAAAGAAATTGGTGATTATATACTTGTTTATGTTAAGTGTTCACTAGAGGAATGCGAGAAACGAGATATAAAAGGTATGTATTCTAAGGCTAGATCTGGTGAGATTAAGAATTTCACTGGAATTGATCATCCCTTCGAAGAACCTGATAATGTAGAGATCATTGTTGAAACTGATAAACAAACAGTTGAGGAAAGTAAAAATATTGTATTAAATGCTCTAAATGAATTGGGTTATCTACCAGATGAGCATTAATTAAGTTAATGATGAGAATTTTAAATTTATTAAATTTTTATTTTTATATTAATTCTAAAATCTTACTGACATTGAATATTAAAATTGAGTGATTATTATAGATGAATTTGCAGCTTGAGAGACTTTCATTTTTAAAAAATAAAAAATTTTACGCACTTTTAAGAGATATATTTATACCTTTTTGTTTTAAATTCATTTCTAAACTATTTCGTAAAAAAGTTGATGAAAATTTAATAATAATGGGAGCCTATAGTGGAAATTCATATTTAGATAACACTAAATATCTATTTGAATTTTTAAGTAAAAATTCTAATTGTAAAGTGGTTTGGTTAACAAAATCACGAGAAATTCTAATGAATCTTAGACAAAAAGGCTATAATGCAGTTTATATGTTAAGTCTAAATGCAATAAGACTTTTAAGAAGATGTAGATATATCTTTCTCACTCATGGCATATATGACGTATTGCCAATTGAATTCTCACCGAAAACTAAAATCATAATGACGTTCCATGGAACTGTAATAAAAGATATTACGGAAGATTTTGAGAAAACCTATATTTATAAAAAATGGGTAGATATACTAAAATTAAAGTCATATCCTCACCAGTATATTGATTATATTTTAACTCCTGCTAGTGGAAAATATGAACATGAAATACTAACATCAGCTTTTAAAGTTTCACCAAAAAAAATACTCGATTTAGGGTACCCTAGAAATGATATCCTATTCAATAAAGATAGAAATTTAATTAGTAAAATTGAAAAGTACTATAATGTACCAGAAAACGCAAAATATGTTATATTATATGCCCCTACACATAGGGATGCTAATACGTTGAGATTTCCGTTTACAAAGGAGGATCTAACAAGCTTAAATAAAGTATTAAAAGATATGAATTCAGTTTTTCTCTTTAAGGGTCATATTTTTGAAAAGGAAATTAATTTTAGTGAATATGAAAATATTAATCTAGTTAAGAAATCTTCAGATATTCAAGAACTTCTTTTAATCTCAAATCTACTTATCTCAGATTATTCATCAGTTATATTTGATTTTTTGTTAACTATGAAACCAATCATTTTATTTCCGTACGATATAGAAAGATATCAAAAAGTAAGAGCTTTAAATTATAATCTTAAGGAGATAGCGCCGGGACCTATTATTTATAATGCTAAAGATTTAATTAAAACAATCAGAAGTCTGGAAAAAATAGAAATAGAATATAAAGGAATTAGAGAGAAGATAAGAGAAAAGTTCAACAAGTATAATGATGGGAAGTCTATTGAAAGAATTTTAGATTTCCTTGGGATAGAGTATACATAATATTTCTTAAAAAAGAAATTAGATAAAAGAAATAAAAAAATTTTTAACTTGATTTGGTTTTTAAAGATATTCTTTTCTCTCTGGTATGCTTTTCCAATCAAATAGTAGGACTAATCCACCTACTAGAGCAATAATTATCCAAAGCGCAAAAGCAGCTCCAGATCCAACAGCATCAATTAGAGCGCCTGATGTGAAAGTTGTAATAGCAGCCCCAATATATCCAACTCCATCAATAAATCCCGTAGCGGCAGAAGAAGCTTTCCTTGTTCCAAATTCCATAGGTATTGTAGAAACTAAAAGTGCGTGAGGTCCAAAATTTAAAAAGCCTATTAACATCAAAACGGGAATTCCAAAAACCACATCAAGCGGTGGTAATAATGTATATATAAATAATGTAAGTCCCAACAAAATAAAAAAAGCGCAAACTACAGGTATTCTTCTTTTTTTGACATATTTGTCTGAAACCAATGCAGCGATGATGACGCCAATTGTACCCCCAATAGGGTAAAAAATGGATTTCCATGTACCAAAGTATGCAGCGCCCGTTATTTCAGGACTTAATAAATATGGGAGCCAATCTGTTAATCCATATCTAACTATATTTAGGCAAAATAACCCAAAAGATGCAAAGAGCACAGTTTTTGTTTTAATTACTATGCTGAAAGTATACTTAAACCCTACAAATTCATCAGGACGGCATTCCCCCATTACTATTTTACCATTACATTCTTCTTCTAAAGTTGGTAAACCAACCTCTTCAGGAGCATTTCTAATACGGAGATAAAAATGAATTGCCATAAGAAACATGATAATCCCTGGAATAATGAAAGAAAAACGCCAATCGAGACTTAATTGGTCAGTAATAAGTATTGCAATAAACCATGATAAGACACCTCCAAGTAGATATGAAGTGGCAAGTCTACTAGACCATTTCCCTCTTTGTTCTGCGGGGTACCAATTAGCAATTGTTTTTACGGAAGGAGCCCATCCCATTGATTGGAAATAACCATTCAAGCCCCAAAAAAGAAATGCTATCCAGATAAAATCAAAAGCAAATCCCATTAACAAATTAAAAGCTGAAGACATCACTAGGCCTAGAGTAATAAAACGTCTAGCACCAACTTTATCACCCAAAAAACCGTTGAAAAATTGTCCAAATGCATATGCAAGAAGGAAGGTCGAGCTTACGAGGCCCATTATAGTAGCGGAATACGTTCCAAATTCACCCATAATGAATGGTTTTGCTATTGCATAATTATTTCGTCCTATATAATAAATCATGTATGTAATCCAAGCAGTAAAAAATATTCGCTTCCGCCAAGATTTGAATTGAGTTTTAGCTTCAGTTTCACTAGTATCAGTCAAACTTTTATCACTTCTTTAATTTTATATTTTACCTTCTTTTATCAAATCTTTAGCATATTCATAATCTTGGTCTGTATCCAATTCAACCCAACTTCCTTCGATATCTACTGAGTAAATAGGATATCCTCTAAAAATGAGTTCTTCAAACATATCCGTTAAATATGCTTTTTCAACAGTTGTAGCATCATGAAAACGGCATGCAAACTTACAAGTTTTATTATATTTTACGCGATTATAATTACGCGTTAAAATTTCAGCTCCTTTTTTAGATATCTTACCAAGGCCTATGAATTCGCCATAAGCAGCATCAGGATTGAAAAATTTAGAAAGGTGAGTTACCTTACCCTCCTCTACAAGAACTAATTCAGCTTCATCTGTAGGATGTTTCGTGCGCCCCTCGTACCGTTCTCTCCAAGCAGTATCTACTACAAGGTTAAAATCATGTGGAGAATCTAGGAGTTTTTGAACAACTACTTTACTAAAAAGAATATCCGAATATGTGAAAATAAATTCATCATCCATCTCTGATTCAGCGTAAAAAAGTGATTCTAAAATGTTATTATTGTAAAAATCATCATTATCATAATACCGAATATTAGGAAAATTAATTGTTTCTTTCTGATATCCACGAATAATAACGATATCATTAATCCCAAAGCTATAAAATATATCTAAAATTCGATCAAGAATCGTTTTTCCTTCTATTTCTAATAAGCATTTAGGTTTATAATCTGTGAAGGGTCGTAATCTAGTACTTGGTCCAGCTGCGATAATTATAGCCTTCATATTTTACACTTTTTTTTTATTTACTTAATAATATTTTTTAGAGGGTAGATTGGTAGGAAAATTATATATTTATTAAATTTGTTTCGGAATTACATAATATAATTTATATATTACAGAATGGTTAACTAATATTCAATTAAGGATGTATTAAGGAAATATAGATTTGATTTAAAGAGGAGAACCAAATTATTTAAAAAAATTTATAGTGAATTTTTCTTTTTGAAAGTTAATGGATTCTACGAAAATTTTTTTATTAATTGTTGGAAACATAGTTAATATCGCATTAAGTTTAATATTCTTCTACCTAATACGAATATTTTTTGATATAGAAATAGTGGGATATTATGGAGCGATTTTATCTTTTTTCACAACATTTAGTCTCATTAATGATTTAGGTATACAGTTAGCTTATCTAAAATTTTTTGCTGAATCAAAGAATACAGAGGAAGAAGCATTATGCAATGGGACTTTCTTAACTTTCAGGATTATTCAATGTGTAATTTATACAATTGTTATGTTAAGTTTTATTCCTCTTGCTCCTATTTATAATGGAGAAATTTTAGTTGTGTATATATTTTTTATTGCTATGCTATTCTTTAGAGTTAGTTTTTTTGAACAAATATTTTTAAGTAAAAAGGAAGTATTTAAGAATTCTGCAACCTCAATTTTATCTATTTTTTTAAGAGTTATTTTATTGATTTTGTTAACATATTTTTTCCAATCTGATATTTGGTTATTAGCTAATATAATCCTTATATCTAACGTTTCATATTTTTTAGTAAGTTTATTTCTTACAAAAAAAAGGGGATTTAAAAAGCCTAATAAAGAATATATAAGAAAATTTTTTAGATATAGTATTCCTTTTTTTATAACAAACAGTCTAATCTTTATTGTTAATAATATTGATGTCCTCTTACTTAATAATTGGTCCAGCATCAGTAATGTTGCAAATTACTTTTCTGCAAAACAATTTTTTTCATACTTTCTAATCATTACAATTAGCATTTCAAATATATTAATAACAACATTTTCAAAAAATATAAGTAATGGAAAAGAAAGCGAAAATATTGTAATTGTTAACTATACGCATAAGATATTGAATTTATTAATATTTCCAATTATTTTTTTAACTTATCTTTATATACCAGATTTTTTTGTGCTGATTTTCGGTGAACAATATCGTTTAACCGGTCAGATTTTGCTTTTCTTCATATTACTCTTAATTCCTCTTTCTCTTGATATCGTTAATCTAGTTCAATTACAGGCATTAGGAGAGGTTAAGTTTATAGCCAAATTTTCTATAATCGAAAATATTCTTTCGATTTTTTTTATGATTTTATTTATATCTCCCGCTATGTTTAATTTAGGTGTATATGGTGGAGCCTTATCATTCTTATTTTCAAAAATTCTAATTCAACTAATTTACAGACCGATTATATATAAAAAGTTCCATCTTGGATTTCATTGGGGTTCATTTAGAAATTTTTTTATCATGTTTGGAATATTAATAATTCAATTATGGCTTAATAACCTATATAATTTTCCTCCCTTAATTCTTCTCTTATTTACTATTATTGACATATTACTTTATTTTTCAATCAATTATATCCTTAAGGGTTTCTCTAAAGAAGACTTTAAGTTTTTTCTTAATATAATAAGTATTAGAAATATTTATAGAGCGGTTTCTGAAGAGTTAAAAGAAAATGAGTAGAAGCATAATACAAATATAGATAATAATTTGATTAAAAATGAAATAAGAACCATTATATGATGATATTAAAAAATTACTTGCTAAAATTATATAGAATAATATATTCAAAATTTCCTATTAAATTTGAATATATATCTGAATTAGAAAGTTTACTCTGTAATTGTAAAACAATTCTTGATGTAGGATGTGGTTCAAATTCACCCCTAAGACATTTTTCAAAACAATTTTATTCTATAGGTGTGGATAAATTCGAACCATGGATTAAAAAAAGTAAGGAAAAACAAATTCATGACAAATATATTCAATTAGATGTATTAAAAATTAATCAAGAATTTGATGAAAACTCATTTGATTGTGTAATTGCATTAGATTTAATTGAACATCTAACAAAGGAAGAAGGAAATTTATTAATAAAGAGTATAGAAAAAATTGCTAAGAAGAAAATAATTATTTTCACGACAAATGGATTTGTACCTCAAGGAGAATATGATAATAATCCCTGGGACGTGCATAAATCTGGATGGACTGTTAAAGAAATGAAAAATAAAGGATTTAAGGTTATAGGTATTAATGGATGGAAATTCCTAAAGGGTGAATATGGTTTAATAAAATTTAAACCTCGCTTTTTTTGGTTTGTAATTGCTCATTTAACTCAATTGTTTGTAAGAAATTATCCTGATAAAGCATTTCAAATTTTATGTGTTAAGGAAAAGTAAAGAAAAATTAGAGAGAATTTATAACATTTTTCATAAATTTTTCTGCTCTATTATCCCATGAGAATTTTTTTAATATATCTTCATTTAATGTTAAGTCTATTTTCTTATTTTTAATTTTTAAAAATAAATCTTTTAAGAGTTCTTTTCCTTTCTCTAAATTGTCAATTGGAATTACAACTCCTAAATTATTATTTCTAATAAAGTCTGAACGATAAGATCTTTCAAGACCTAAGAATAATATTTTTTTTCTACAACTAAGGTATTCCCATACTTTGAAAGCTATCGTTGGATAGTCTAGATTTTCCCCAATATGAAGTGCAATATCAGACTTCATAATTTCTTCTATAAAATGAGATCTTGAAAGAAAATCCCCTAAATAAAATAAATCTCTTATTTTTAAACTATCAAGTATTCTTTCAAATAGTTTTTTTGGATAAAATCCATAAATTTTCACTAATATTTTTATATCTTTAAAAAAATGTTCTTTATTTAAATCAGATATAATTTTGAAAAGAGGATAAATATTTCTTCTTCCATATATCTTACCTCCATAGGTAATTATTATACCATTTTCATCTTTTTGAGGTAATTCTTCGAACTCTTGTAAATTTAAACCATCTCCTACAGAAAATATTGGTTTATTCTTTATAAAAGGAAAATTTCTTTGTAAAATGGGATTTAAGAATTCAGTATTGGAGATAATAACGTCTGCTGATTGTAAAATTCTTTTTTCAATATGATAATCAAGTATTTTTTCAAAAAAGTTTCTTTTTTCCGCTGAATAAGGATTTTTATACCACGGATCAGTGTATTCAACTATAAGTTTTTTCTTACACTTTTTCTTTAACAGATACCCAAGGATATGCGTGAAAAAAGGAGGTCCTGTAGCATAAATAAATTTTATATCAGCATTTTTTTTAATAAAAGATTTAATATCTGAATACAGAAAAGGTATTCCACCTAAAATGAATGCAATTTTCGAAACAATTTCTCTTAGGTACTTAAAGATTCTAGTATTGATGTTGAAAAATAAAGGATTTCGAAAATGATAATAAAAAAGATTTCTTTTTGCATGTTTTAGTTTCAAACTTTCTTTCTTTTTTAGCTTATGGGTAAATATAATTGGGTATATTCCCCTTAGCATTAGCCTTTTTGAAATTTCTTTAATTCTAATCTCAACGAGGGGTCCAAATGCAGAAATCCATATAAATTTCAAACCTGGTTTGTAAATCATAATTTTAAAACTTATTTTTATTTAATTGTATAAGATTATGATTGAAATTAAATCTTATTTTTAATTTAATACCTTCCTGTAAAGTTTAAAATGTAATAGTGCTGCTTTTTCCCACGTAAATTCCTTTTTAACTCTCTCAAGACCATTTCTTCCCATTTGGTTTAGTAGTTTTTTATCTTCTAGCAAAACAAGGATTTTTTTACTTATATCATCGAAATCTCTAAAATCGGAAGTAAATCCTGTTTTTCCATCAACAATAATTTCACTTGGACCCATAATGTTTGATCCTATTACGGCCTTACCGCATGCCATTGCTTCACACAGCACAAGTCCAAAAATTTCTTGTCTTGATGGATATACTACTAAATCAGCCATTGAATAGTAAATTGGCAAGTTTTCTTTTGGTATATAACCCAAATATAAGACATATTTAGATATGTTATATTTTTGAATAAGATTTTTAACAATTGGAAGATATCCAGCATCTCCTCCGATTATTACTAATTTAACTTTTTTATTTCTTTGATGAACGTTGTTAAATATTTTAATAAGTTTATCTACTCCTTTACCTTTAGCAATACGTCCTACGTATAGAATTACATCAAAATTTTCTAAATCTAATTTTTTTTTTAAATCGAATGATTCTACTGGTTTAAAAATATCAGTATTTACACCATGAGGAATATAATGAATATAATTTTCATCAACGCCACCGTATTTTTTAATTATTGGAATTTCCATTTTGGTAACTGCTATGTAGTGTACTTTTAATAGTCTTTTCTTTAAATACCCTATAGTTTTATCTGAGATCATCTTTGGTACTTTATCACTATAGTCCCAATTAATGGAAATTCCTCCATGAGGCGATATTACCATTGGTTTTTTTTTCATTAATGAAAAAATTGAACCTATATCTTCCTGATAACTTCTTAATGCATGAGAGTGAATAATATCAATTTCTTTTTCATGTTTAATAAGAAAAGGGAGTAAATTAAATGAAATTCTGTATTCTTTAAACCTTAAAAAAGAATCTAATCGATAAATTCTAAAATTTTTGGATTTCTGTTCATAGAACTCAGTATATTTATTACTATATTTTCCGATAGCGGAGGTTGTGAAAACAGTTGTTGAAATATCTTTTTTTTCTAAATATGGAACGATTTCTGATATTACATTAAATGGGCCCCCTAACTTTCCTGTAAAAAAAGGAGTTAACATCGCAACATTAATCAAAGATTCTCCATCTCCAGTATGAAATTTGTTGTTAATTTGGTTTTTCCCCCCAAAATAGTATTAAAAATGCGAAATATTTCCAAAATCTATTTGTTTTCAAAAATGGTTTAAATACAAAATTTGCAAATTTAGCTACTGGAATTAAAAAGCTGACATGGCTGAATGTTGCAGCTTTTATATCCAAATTAATAAAACCAACTTCTTTTAAAGAATTTATTAACCATTTAGGATTGAAAGGAGCCTCATCTTCAACTTCCCCATATATATTTTTGGTAATTTTTTTAAGAGGTCTAGTGAAAGCATTTAAAGGGTAAAATATAGATGGTTCGAGTATTACCAATTTTCCCCCAGGTTTTAAAATTCGATGAAATTCTTTTAAAAAAGGCTCAAATCCTATCTTTATTAAGTGATGAAAGAATAATGGGCTGGCAATAAGATCAAACATATGATCTGGATAACCAGATTTTAGAATGTCCGCTTCTTTTGTTATCATGGAACTTGGACATTCTTTCAAAGGAATAGAAGAGAGATCTATCCCATAAATCTCATTAGTAAAACTTTTTAGATATTTAAAATCGTCTCCAATACCACAAGGGGCTATCAATAGTTTTTCAACTTTCTTATTATTAAGATGAGAATTAACAAATATATTCATCTGTTTCTTAGCAAAAGCGTATGTATAGCCTCTCCTCTCTGGAGTAAGAAACAGATTAGAGGTTAAGATACTGCCAAAGAAACCTTTCTTTTTAGTTACAGTTTGTTGTTCATACCAAAATTTTTCTCTCTTTTGTTTTTCCTTATATTTAGATTTATCCATAACTTAATCTGATCTTTTGTTTTTAATTAATTCGAATAGAATTCTTTTAAAACTATTTAAAATTTTTGGCCAAACGTAATATTTTTTTATTAGTTTAAAACCTTTTAATCCAATTTGCTTTAATTTATCCTTGTCAGTACTTAAAGCTTCAATTTTTTTTATAAGATCAGGCTGATTTCTGGCAAAAATTACACCATTATTTTGTCCAATCTCAGTTAAAACCCCAGGAAGACTATTAGATAAAACGGGTTTTTTCATAGCCATATATTCCATAATTTTTACTGGGGTGATTTCTCTTGTAATATCATTTAAATCAAAGCTCATAAGACATAAATCAGCTAATTCAATGTATTCTGTGACATCAAAAAATGGAATTCTACCAATAAGAACTACCCAATCCGCTTTTATCTCTTCAACGTATCGAATTAGGGAGTTATATATCCCTCCATCCCCAATTATTAAAAACCTAAATTTTAATTTTCCTTTTTTCACATCAAAATTGTAATATTTAATAATCTCCTTTAATCCAGCAAATTCATATAAATATCCCATGAAAAATAAAACAAACTCATCGTCTCTTATCATAAATTTTTGCTTTAATAGGTTAAGCTTTTCTTTATTTATTATTGTATTTTCCAAAGAAATTCCATTTAAAAGAACTTTAACCTTTTCTGGCTTAACTTTTTCATTTAAAACATACTTTTGAAGAGATTTCGTTACGACAATAACTTTATCTGAATTCTTAAATAAAAACCGTGTAAATACTAAGGCGATTTTCTTAGTATAGTGAACTGGTATTAAGGTATGTAATAAGTCTATATAATAAAATACATACGGAATTCTATAGAGTTTAGATAAAACTAGTCCAATTATTCCGTTTGTTAAAGAGAATCCTACAATAACATCAGGTCTATTTTTTCTAAATATTTTAACCATTTCAAAAAAGTTTGTTATTAATGAACTAAATCTTCTAAGGTATGGAACTTGAATATGAGCTGTTCGAATTACTTTTACTTTTGAATTATCTATTGCTCGATTAATATTAGTAAAGATTTTTTTCTTTATGAAAATTGATTTTGAATGCATTTTTTTATCAATATCATAATCTAATACAGAGATTTTAATTTTGGAATTCTTTGAAATTCTCTCAAAAACGTGATGTTGTGTATGTGGCCCTCGAGTAAGCCAATCTGTTTCTTGGAGAACAAGAATATTCATTGAATAACTCTCAACAATTCATTTATTTTAAAATCTTAAAAAGTAATCAAAATTGCATGTTTAAATATAAAAAAATTAGCAATAAATATAAAATTTATATAGCTAATGAAAAAAAAAGACTTTTGAAATAAATAGATTCTAATACTTTCAAAAAAGTTAGAAATTGAATTAATTTTTATTATTAGCTAAATTTTACTTTAATAATAAAAATCAAATGACCTATTGAATAAAAACCCAAAGAATGAACTATGGCGTATAAAATTTTAATATTAGGTGGTCTTGGGTATATTGGAAGCGTATTATATGATGTTATAAAACAAGAGGAGTGGGAAGTTGATATTTTAGATAATCATATTTATAAAGATCTTCATCCTCCTAACATATTTATAGAAGCAGATGTACGCAATAAAAATCAGATTGAGAAAATTGTTAAAAATTATGATGTTATAGTAAATCTCGCGGCAATTGTGGGTGATCCCGCATGTTTAATAGATACTAATCAGGCTATTGATATAAATTGCATAGGTGCACGAAATGTTGCTGAAATTTGTAAGAAAATAAAAAAATTTATTGTTCATATTAGCACCTGTAGTATTTACGGAAGCGAACCGAACGTTATTGTAAAAGAAGAAGATGAGGGATTTCCCATTGACTTTTATGGTCAAACTAAATATACTCAAGAACGCCTAATAAGAGAGATATGTGAAGATAATTATTGTATCTTAAGGCTGGGTACCGCATATGGCTTGAGCCCAAGAATGCGATATGATTTAGTCGTAAACACTTTTGCGGCAAGAGCATTTAATTTCAATAAAATAACTGTATTCGGCGGAGAACAAGAACGTCCGTTTGTACACATTCGTGATATTTCTCGAGCGATAGTACATGTTATTAAAAACAACTTACATGGAATTTATAACGTGAGGGGTGAAAATTTAAGTTTAATGAGATTAGGTGAAATTGTAAAAGACATTACAAATTGCGAGATCCAAATTAATAGAAATATTGTAGATAAAAGAAGCTATATGGTAGATAGTAGTAAAATATTAAATACTGGTTTTGAATTTAGGTATAGTATTGAAGATGCTATAAGAGAAATAATCAACTCACCTACAGTTCAAGATTTTCATAAGGGGATCTATTCTAATCTAAAATTAGCTGAAAGAGTAAAAATTTCACAGACTATTGGCAAAAGAGATTTACAATTAATTGAAGGAGGAATCGCGGTTGATGATAGAGGTAGTTTAAATTTTGCTAATGATTTTAATTTTTATGGAGTTAAACGCTTTTATCAAGTGCAAAACTTCTCAAGCTCAACAATTCGTGCCTTTCACGGACACATGAATGAAGCGAAATATGTTTATGTTGCTAAAGGTTCTGCTATTGTAGCGGCTGTTAAATTGGATGATCTTAAGTCTCCCTCAAAAAATCAGGAAGTTAAGCGTTTTATTTTATCTGATAGACATCCACAAATAGTATTTATTCCTCCAAGATATGCTAATGGGTTTAGACCATTAGAAGAAGATACGCGTATTCTTTTCTTTTCAACGAGTTCTCTTGAAGAAAGTAAAGGAGATGATTATCGCTTTCCAGCAGATTACTGGGGAACTGAAATATGGGAAGTAGAAAATCGATAGATAAAGAGTGAGAATTAAGATGACAAAAATTTTAGTCCTTGGCGTAAGTGGAATGTTAGGTTCAATGGTTTTTGATTATCTTTCAAAAAATCCTGATTTCTCTGTGTATGGCACTGTGAGAAATCCAAAATATTTAACTGATAATGTATATCTTTTTGATGCTAATGATATTTATCAATTAGAAAGTAAACCTTTTCTTGATTTGAAAATTGAATATATTATTAATTGTATAGGAATTACTAAACCTTTCTCTAGAGATGATGATCCTGAAGGAGTTAAACGCGCAATTCAAATAAATGCTGATTTTCCATGGAAATTAGCCGGCTACGCTAAAAAACATAATCTTAAAATAATTCAAATTGGTACAGATTGCGTATATTCTGGAAAAAAAGGTGAATATAGCGAAGGAGACCCTCATGATCCATTAGATGTATATGGTAAATCAAAGAGTCTTGGTGAAGTATTTGATGGATCAATGTTAATAATTAGATGCTCTATTATTGGACCTGAATTCAAAAAAGAAACTTCTTTTTTACTCGAATGGTTTTTAAGTCAACCTAATGGAGGGACAATTGGAGGCTTTGAGCATCATATATGGAATGGTGTAACTACACTTCAATTTGCTCAATTGTGTGAAAAAATAATATTATCTAACATTTATGACGAATTAGTTCATAAATCCTATATCCATCACTACATTCCTAATAATACAGTCAATAAGTATCAACTAATGCATGTATTCAATGAGGTTTTTGAAAAAAATTTAAATATTAATAGAGTTAATAAACCAGAACAGAAGATAGATCGATCACTTACTACAGAATATTCAGAACTAGATAAAATTATTGAAAAAAAAGAGATAAAAATCGCTATTTCGGAACTCAAGGATTATATACTAAAAAATAGCGTTAAATTCTAGCATTAATTATACCTTTTTTAAAAAAAGATGAATTTATCTTTCATAGTTTTTATAGAAGTTTAAAGAATTTCCGACCAATATATTACAGATTTTATCGGATATATTTTTACCATAATGAGATACAGGTTCAACTTTATGTGATAATGCTAGTTCTGCCGAATCAAGCATTTGGTTATGATCAATACCAGTTAATACATTTACACCAAGTTCAATTAAATCAATTCTTTCAGTACTTTCTCTTATTGTAATACATGGGGTTCCTAAGATAGCACATTCCTCAACTACTGTCCCACTATCAGTTAAAACTAACTGAGCTTCTTTTTCCATACCAAGAAATTCTAAAAAGCCTTGAGGAGGAATCGGATTAATACCTTTCGGAAATTTTAAACCATATTTTTCCATCATGTTCTTAGTTTTTGGCATTAGAATGAATTTGATTTCTATATTTTTTCTTTCATACAATTCTCCTAAGAATTTTAATATTGTTTCGAGGTTTTGTTTCATCTCTGTATTTTCAGCTCTATGACATGTGACCAGGTAAAATGGTTTTTCTTGTTTAAATGTCGTTTCCACTGCGTTTACAACCTCTAAAATAGGATTACCTATAACCCAACATCTTCTGGGGTTTAATCCTTCCCTTAATAAATTTTCTTTATGTTCAGGTAAATAACAGAGATTCATATCTGCCAAGTGATCAATTATTTTACGATTTTTTTCTTCTGGCATAAGCCAGTTTTTACTTCGCATACCCGCTTCTATGTGGATTAGGGGGATATTTAATTTAGAAGTTGCTATCGCAAATCCTAGACTACTATTATTATCTCCTAAAACTATAACAAATTCAGGATTTATATGCATGAGAACTTTCTCAAATTCAATCATTAGTCTTGCTACTTGAGTAGCATGAGTACCACTTTTAATATCAAGGTTATATTCAGGTAATCGGACACCTAGTTGATCATAAAAAATTTTATTTAAATTATAATCGTAATGTTGACCACTATCAACAACAATGTTTTCAAAATATTGATCTAATTTCTTTATTATCTGAGATAAACGTATAATATCCGGACGAATCCCAATACAGGTAATTATTTTTTTCATGGGATTATTATAGGAGTAGCTAATCAAAAATGTTATGATTCTTATCGCTTCTTTGAAACAATAACTTTGATTTTTTTAAAGTAGAATAATAACAAGCAAGAGAAAATATTAAGCGCAAGTCGTATAATAGTCATTTTTGAAGCACCATGTTGTCGACCATAAACTTTTATTGGAGATTCTTTAACTTTAAAGCCGTATATCGAAGCTTTTAAAATTTGTTCTGTACAATAGGTATAATCGAGATATCTTGCATATTTTAATACTTCTAGAATTTTCCTATTATAGGCACGGAAGCCATTTTGATTATTTTTTATTTTTAAGTTGAATAATATTCTAATTATTTTCTCTGCAAGAATTTCTCCAAATTGTCTTAATAATGGTAAACGGTAATTATAAGCCCCCAAATATCTTGAGCCAATTACCAGATCAGATTCACCTTCGATAATTGGTTTTATTAAACCGTATAGATCATCAGCGCTATGTTGGCCATCGCTATCCATACAAACTACAACTTTTCCTTTCGCATGTTTCATTCCAGTAGTTATAGCGGCCCCATAACCTTTATTTTCCTCATGATGCAATATATTTATTCTTTTTGGGGAATTTATTTTACCAATTTCCTTAATACTGTCATCAGTAGAATGATCATCAATAACTAGTATCTCAATTAACTTATTTTTGGGCAAACTTTCTAATACCGCACGAATTGTTTTTTCTTCATTATACATTGGGAGAATTATTGAAAGAAGCACGGTATCGCTAGTAGTTTTATGATTCTCAAGATAATTAAACAATTCATTAAATTTATGAAAATTTTTTCGGGTTTTAATTATTTTCCTTTCTGTAGTAATTTCTGTAGTATTAGTACTTGTTGCTGTTTTCAAATTAAAACCTTAATTCAAAAATTCCAAATCTATTGAAATATTAAATATTATAATACTATAAATGGTAATTTAATAAAAATTTAATTAAATGGCTATGCTTTTAAGATTTTTAGAGGAAAGCTTAATACCTTAATTCTTACTAAGTAATTGCATATCTTCGTTCAATAAAAACAATAGAATTCAGATAAGTGTTCTCTTTTTTGTATCTTAAACGGAATAAATCTTCTTTTCTCTTTAGGGATTTTTCATAAATTTTTAATATACCAGATTTATCTCTTCTTAAAACAGTTATTTTAATCTTCTTAATAAGATAATTAAAAAATAGGGTAACCATATTTATAGCTAATTTTGATAAAATAATATGGGAAGTTCCATATTTTCTATCATAAACTTTAATAGGACATTCTTTAATCTTATATCCTTCTAATGAAGTTTTAAGTATTTGTTCCGTACAAAACGCATACCCATAATATTTAAGATCATTAAATATTGGTAAAATCTTCTTATTAAAAGCTCGAAAGCCATTTTGATTATTCATAATCTTTTTTCCAAAAAAGATTCGAATTAATTTTTCAACAAATAATTCTCCCAATCGCGTTGATAAAGGTAATTGATAAAAATAGGTTCCAAGATATCTAGATCCAATAGTATAATCTGCCCTCTCATCCAAAATTGGTTTTACCAATGTGAAAAGATCATCAGGGCTATGTTGTCCATCAGAATCCATGGAAACAATAACTTTTCCCTTAGCATGTTTAATTCCTGTCATTATAGCTGCTCCATATCCCTTATTGATTTGATGATTAATTAGCTTGATATTTCTGTATGATTGGACTAACTTAATTTCTTCTAAACTATTATCGGTAGATTTATCATTAACTACGATAACTTCAATTGATTTGTGGTTTGGGAGGCTCTCTAAAACTCCCCTAATTGTCTTTTCTTCATTGAATAATGGCAGAATTATGGAGATTATTACTTGGTCTTCATACTCCTTAAACTTTTCAATGAATTTATACAATTCTTGAAATTCGTTTACATCTGTAATTTTTTGAAAGGGTTTTTTTCCCTTTAAACTAATAATATTCAAGAAGAAAGCTCTATTTTTTCATTGGAGTTACATTATTAATTTTTAAGAGATAGTTTTCTAAGCTATGATATGATATTTTAAAATATAAAATTTGTTTTTATGCAATTTCTGTTAAATTAATTATTTAGGTTAAGATATATCTTTCTTATCCTTTCATTAATTTATTATAAAAATCCAATTGCCATTGATATTGAAGTATCAAACCTTCATTGATATCTACTTTAGGTCTAAAACGTAATACATTTTTAGCTTTACTTATATCTGAATGTGTTATATTAACATCCCCTTTTTGTTTTTGTATATATCTAATTTTTTTTGTCTTATTTGCTATTTTATACATTCTATCGACTAATTCATTAATACTTATTGGATTGGCATAACCTAAGTTGAAAATTTCACCTTTTGATTGCTTTTTTTCTTTTCCAGCTAATATTAGTCCATTAATAATATCAGATATGTATGTAAAATCTCTAAGTTGTTCACCATCTCCATAAATAGTAATCTCTTTATCTTGAAACATTAAATTAAAGAACTTATACACAGCCATATCTGGTCTTCCTCTTGGTCCATACACAGTATAAAATCTTAAGGAAGTAATTGGTAATCCACATTCGCGGTAATAGTAATTCGCATATATTTCTCCTATATATTTTGACATAGCATATGGAGATATCGGATTAGTTGGATGCAACTCATCACAAGGTGTATAAAGTGGGTTTCCGTAAACTGATGATGATGAGGCATATACAATTTTGCTAACATTATCTAACTTAGAAGCAAATTCAAAAACATTAGCAGTACTTATGATATTATTTCTTGAAACTTCTATTGGATGCTCAATAGAATATCTCACTCCTGCTTGAGCAGCAAGATGAAATATTATGTCAATATGTTTATCAATTTGAGTGTAAATCGAGTTATCTAAAAGATCTCCTTGTAGTAATTCATAATCTTTTGAAATTTCATACCCGCTAGTTATTTCTGCTAATCTTTCTTTTTTTCCGGGATAATATGGGTTAAAATTATCTATTAATGTTAAAAAGTTGTTACTCTTTAAAAGAATTTCAGTTAAGTGAGATCCAATAAAACCGGCTGCTCCTGTAATAATAATTGATTTACCTCTTAACATAATTAATTCAAAGGTACAATATTAGTTTTGATTATAGATTAATAAATTTAAAAATTTCGTGGAATTAAATGTTGTTAATCATAATAGAAAAATCCAAAAAATTATAACTTGTGGAAAAATCAAATAAATTAAAAAATCAGTTTTAAAACTTAATACTATTCAATTTTCCGAGTGTAAGCTATTAATGTTTTTTAAAGGAAAAAAAATCTTGATTACTGGTGCGGCAGGTTTTATTGGAAGTAATTTAACAGATAAACTGCTTGAATTAGGAGCAAATGTTATTGGAATTGATAATTTCTTTAATGGAAGTCGCACAAATTTAGAAAGTGCTCTAAAAAATAAAAATTTTCAATTTTACAGAGGCGATATTAGAGATTTCAATTTTTTATTTGATATTTCCAGAGATATTGAAATGATTTATCATCATGCCGCATTTACTAGTGTTCCTCAATCTATTTTGATGCCTGAATCATGTAATGATATTAATATTAAAGGAACTTTGAACATTCTAAATATAGCAAGAAAAAATGATATTAAGAAAGTAATTTTTGCTTCCAGTTCTTCAGTTTATGGAAACATTTCATCTTTACCTTCTAATGAAGAAATGGAAAGAAAGCCAATTTCTCCTTATGGAGTAACTAAATTAACATGCGAATCATACATGTTAGTATATAGCCAAATTTATGGAATAAAGACAATAACTCTACGTTATTTTAATGTTTATGGTCCAAGACAGAAAGATTCTCCTTATAGCGGTGTCATTGCGATTTGGTTAGGAAGAATCAAACGCAATGAAGATTTAATCGTATTTGGGGATGGTAATAATTCAAGGGATTTTACATATGTAAAAGATGTCATTCAAGCAAATATTTTAGCTGGTAAGAAAGATCTCTCTGGTGAAATTTTAAATATTGGAGCAGGATCTCCAATAACATTAACAGAATTAGCGAAATTAATGCTGAAAATTTCGAGGAAAGAAAATTTAAAAATAAGATATACAGAACCTAGAGCAGGTGATATAGTTAATAGTTATGCAGATATCTCAAAAGCAAAAAAGGTCTTAGGGTTTCAACCACAATTTAATCAAGAAGAAGGATTAAAGGATTTTTTTAAAAAGTTTAATTAACATTCTATATTAAATTTATTTAATTAAAGAGGAAAAACTTAGATAAAATGGAAATCAATGCAAAAATTCATAAGATTATTTCATTCATAGTACTTCGCCGTCATTTTTTTCTATTAATTATTTCAATGATTTCTATATTATTCATTTTTTTCAATTTAATTAGATTAGATTTATTATTAGGGTTTTCAGAAAATTATATTCTTGAGAAATTTTACTATATAATGAAAATTTCTTCTACAATTTTTGTTATATTATTTCTACCCTCATATCCAATTTTTTTTGTGCTTTTCAAAAAGTTAAATTTCAATTTCTTAGAAAAATTAAGTTTGACAATCGTATGTAATTTATCTTTCTATATTCTTATTGGATACTTTGGTTTTTTAGTGGGATTTCTTTTGACGGGATTTTTTTTCTTTTTTACTTTATTAATTACTTTCTTTAGTATTATCGGATTAATAATAATCCTTGATTTAAGAAATAGAAAACAATCTTTTTTGACAACGAAAAAGGATTCTGAGAAAATTCATAAATTTAAAGAAAATTTTTCTTTATTTAAATATCTTAAGAATAGAATAAGCCTAAACCATCTCTTATTAACCATTTTTCTTGTATTAATTTGTGTTTTTAGTTTTATTAGATATGATTTTTTTTATGGCACAGATCCTTGGTATCATCTTTATATTACCAAATTAATTACTGAAAATCACTTTTTAGCATTTACTGAATATTTAGGTGCTATGGGCATACATATATTCGGTGCTACAATTTACTTTTTTTCTAATATTGAACTTATTTTAATTCCAAGGTATTTTGTATTTTATACTTATCTTCTTTCAGGTTTAATATTGTATAACCTTTTCATGAAAGTTATTAAAAACAAAAATTTAGCCATATTTGGAGTCTTCTTTATAGAATCAACTTTACTAGGATTCTATGATATAATGTTATTATATTGGCCTTCTAGTTTAGCAGCAATCATTGGATTTCAAATATTTTCTCTTCTTTATGATAGACTAAAAAATTTTGTTAAACCTGAGAAACCAGACAAGAAGGAAATATTTTCGAATTTTTTATTTATATATTTTTTAGTTGTTTTTTTGTTTCTAGCAGCATTGGTTACACATTCACTTATTACTGTATTTTTTTTAATATCATATTTTTGGGTTTTTTTAATATATTTTGTCAAAGATTTTAGGAGAGGTTTTGATTTCTTATTAGTATGCATATTAGCAGGAATTTTTTTAATATTTTATAGTCTCAACTTGAGTGTTGGACATATAAACAAAATAACAAGCTCATTAATGATCTTTCCTTGGTATTATATTCTTTTTGCTCTAATTTTTGCATTATTAGGGCTTACATTTTTAATTAGGTGGATAAAAAATCAAATAAAATTTACAAAAATTAGCCTAACTTCATTATATAATGGTAAAAAACACAAATATCATAAAGAAGCCAAAAGAAAAACCTTATTGATAATCAATTTAATTATTTTAACACTCCAAACTCTATTTTTTTTGTTAGGAATAATTTTTTGGTTCAATTATGAAAATCTAATCTCAATAGCTCCTATACATATTGCAATTATTATTTGCTGCTCTTTATATGGAATGTACTATTTTAAAAAAAAACCTAAAGGAATGATCTTAGCTATTTGGGCTGTATCTTTCGGAATTCTTTTATTAATTGGAATAATTACTGAAGTTTTTTTACGAAGATTCGAACTATTGGGAAGAGTTTTTAATTTAGCATCAGTATTTTTCACACTTGGTTTTCTTTCATATATTTATCTTGCCATCATTAAGAATACAATCAAAACTATAAAATTTAAAACATTTTTATTGTCTATTGTTGTTTTTTCTCTATTTTTTAACTTTTCACAAATTTTCGTATTAAGTGATTTTTTACAAATAGATAAACAAGAATGGAAATTATTGAGAAATTACATGACATATACATCTGATAAGAATGTTATAATCATGGAATTTGGATGGAGTAATGTTTTTCTCTTTTATGAGTTTCCATATGAAGAAAATAATCAAAGTCTTATAGATGTTGATTTTGAAATTTTTATTTTAGCTACAAGAGAAAATATTTTTCCAGAAAACCATATTGACGAGAATGGAACTAATATTTTAAAGGAACTAAAGAAGGAGTATAATACTGATGTTTGCTTAATAATTTCAGAATTTTTTCCCCTATTTGGAAGCTTAGATATGAATGCTTACTTAACTAAAGAGGATTATGAAGAATATTACAATCTATACTATCTCAACCGAATTTTTAGCTCAAAAGGCGATTATGGCAATGATAAACCATGTTATTGGGTCATTTAGAAATAAAAATTAGATAAATTTACCAATTTAGTTTTTAAATCATGAAAAGATGACAAAAATTAAGGAATTTGCAAATAAATTACTATTGCTTGCATACTTAAGAAAGCATATAATAATCTTCATTTTTTCAACCATATCTCTTCTGTTAATTTTTTTCAATCTAAACAATAGCTCAATTTTTCTAAATACCTTTTTTCAGGTTATACTTTTATCTATTACTGGTTTTGTGATAATATTATTACCATGTTATCCTATATTCTTCATAATTTTCAAAAATAAGAATTTTAATTTTTTAGAAAAATTAAGTTTGACAATTATTGCAAATTTAGCTTTTTATATACTTATAGGATATATTGCTAATTACTTTGGAATTCCTATTACTGGTTATTTTTTTTTCCTTTTAATACTAATTATTTATTTTTCACTAATACTTTATATTATCATTTATGAGAAAAGGACTAAATATATTATTTTCTTAAAAATTGAAGAATTTAGTGCTAATAAACAGTCATTTTATGAAAGCTTTTCTATTTTTAATTACATTAAAAGAAGAGTTTCTTTAATTGAATTATTACTAATAGTATTTTTAATATTACTGTCAATACAGTATAGTATTAGATTCAGCTATTTTTATGGCACCGATGCAATATACCATGTTTTTTTGACTAAAATAATAAATGAAATTAATTATTTGCCTCTTGATCAATATTTTGGTGCATTAGGTTTACATTTATTTACAGCATTAATTCATTTTTTTTCAGGCATTGATCAACTTATTTTGGCAAAATATTTTTCCTTTTATACTTTGTTTGTTTCGGGACTTATAATTTACATCATCTTGATGCGGATTTTTAAAAATAAAAATTTAGCAATCTTAGGTGTATTTTTAATAGAATTTACTTCATTAGGTTTTAGTTACATGATGTACCAGTTTTGGCCAACTGTATTAGCAACAATCCAGTCTTTATGTATTTTTTTCTTACTTTATTCGAGATTAGAAAATTTTATTAAAGAAAAACCCCCAGAAAAAAGAATAATCTTCTCTAATTTGACCTTTACATATACTCTTATTATTTTAATCTATATTAGCGCTTTATTTACTCACTCTCTTATTTCGACAATATACATAGTATCATTCACCTTCATTTTTCTAGTCTACTTTTCAAGAAATTATAAGAGAGGGATTGACTTGATAATTTTATGTGCCTGTTTAGGAATTTTTTTAGCTTTATTCAATATAACAGGAATTAGTAGCCATTGGATAATAGTTGATATATTAATGTTACCTTGGTATTTTTTAGTCATTGCTGGAATAACTGGATTGTTGATAATTTTAAAATTTCGAAGTGGAATTAGATTCGAAAAAAATAAGTTTAAATCAGTGATATGGGGTCATAAATATGGATATTATAGAAAAATTGAAGGAAAATTTGTCTTTCCTCTTTTCTTTTTATTTTTAATAGTTTTTATTATTGGATTTTTAATTTTCAATTTAAATATTCTAGATTTAAATTTATCAAATGTATTTGCGGCTATAGAATGTTTTATTATAATATTTTTTGGGATATGGGGATTAACTCTATTCCAAAAAAAACCAAGAGGGAAACCATTAGTATTATGGTTTTTTGGAATGGCAATAATCTATTTATTAGCATTATTCTTAGATATTTTAATTTTACATGGATTTTGGTCTGGTAGAATATTAATATTATTCTCTCCCATTTTAATTTTTGGGTTTATTTCTTATCTGTATAAATTGATTAAGTTAAATTCAATTAAAAAGATTAAAATATTTATGTTGAGCTTTATCATTTTTATGTTTTTCACACAATTCTCTGATCAGTTGCTTGATATTGATAATATTCAATATAGTTTGCATAGACGAGAGGTTTATTCTCTTCGATGGTATTCAAACTATACTTCAGAAGTGAATTTAGTAATAAGTGAATTTGGTAATTTTTATGTAATTATGTATTATGAGTATCCATATGAAGAGAATAATAAAAGCATTTTAGCATATAATCTTATTAATTTTATACTAGATCTGGCAATTTTTAAACCAGCAAACCATTTATATGCAAATGGTACAAATAAATTACAACAGATGAAAGAAACACTAAATACTGAAATATATCTAATACTTGATGATAATTACCTCCCATTTAATGAATTTGATATCAAGAAAAGATTATCAAAAGAAGAATTGGAAGAATATTATCGGATGAATTATTTAAATAAAATATGTTCATCTAAGAGTGAGAATGGAATTGAATTCCCTTTTTATTGGGTCATTTAAAAATTTCAAACTTGCCTGGGAATAGATATTCAATTTTTTCTTTTAATAATAATTCCATATCACCCTTTATTTTAAACATCTGAGGAACTTTTCCTGAAATGCCTATTTTATTTTTTCGAGAAATAAAAACACCCCTCACATCTTTTAAATCATCAACAGCATCTAGTCCTTTTTTAATAGATTTCTCAATATCAATTCCCTTCACGATATTTCCTATTTTTGTAGCAGCCCCATCTGCGATTGTAGCGTTTTTAGCAAAAATAGTGACCGCATCTGCCTGACCTAGGCTAACTGCATGTCCTATTGTTGCTGAGCTAGTTGCTATGCCAATAGGGCAGTCTTCTTTTTTAATTAAAAATCCTATATTCATCCCTAATTCATTAATCCCCGCAAAAAGTGCAATTTTCATTGGTTTTTCAGAATCATTAGCTATCTCCCCTCCATTCTCAATCAACGCGATTTTTGCGGTACTATAATCATCATTGGGATATTTCATCGTTTCAAGCATTAAATCTGCAAAAGCTCCCGCTACAGTGGCCATCGGCCCAACATCGCATATGAATGCTGCTTGTGCCATTAAATTGATTATTTTATAATTAGATTGTACTTTTAATGGCTTGAATGAATTAAGAAATTCTTTATGCTTAATTATATACTCTTCTAAAATTCTTCTATGGTGATGAAATTCATTTTTTGCCCTTAAAATAGCTTTTTTAGATTCTGAAATAATAGTAATATCTGATTCTTTTTCTATAAAATGAAATTTATATATTTTCACTTTTTACTTCTAATAAATTTAATTAAGTCTCAAATCTTAAGATTATAATTCAAATAAATATAAATAAATTATAGATTATTATTTATTCAAAACGGACATAATTGAATCATGAAACAAATTAACTACGACGATATAATCTCACAATTAAAATCAGAATTAAATTCTGAATGTGCAATAGCAAATCGATATGGTATAATCCTTGGAACGGCAATTAAAGAATTTTCTAAAGGAAAAGTCATACCCCAAAAAATTTTATCGCTTATAGCTAATTCTCAAGATATTGCTAAAGATTTAAATTTAAAAAAAATAAATTCTTTTGCTTTAGAAGCTCATGATTATAATTATTTATTTACGTTTAATGAAGAGTTAATTTTAATTTCAAAATTGGATTTAGACGTTAATTTAGCAAAACTTATGCCAAGTATTAGTGTATTTTTAAAAAAATTAGGTGAAACCTCTAAAAAGAACGATATAAGTGAGTTTTCAATTTTTGACTTTTCAAAGGAGATTAAAAAAATTGAAGATACTATCAAACATGAAAAATTTAAGGAGAAAAAATATTCAATTATAAAGGATCTTGTTAAATTCATATCAAGTTAAAGAATTGGAGTTTTTATAAATAAGTTTATGGTGATTCACGATTCTAAGACAAGTATACATCTATAAGGGAAGTGATTTAATCTATTATAGACATTTTGGGAAAGCCCTAAAAACAGAAGTGTTTAAAGCATTAGTTGTTGACTTGATGAAAGATGCTTTTGCTAAAAGTACAGATAAAGTAAATTATCATGATTATT
Organism: Candidatus Hodarchaeota archaeon; assembly: GCA_048887145.1. Lineage (GTDB taxonomy): Archaea > Asgardarchaeota > Lokiarchaeia > Sigyniarchaeales > SOKP01 > SOKP01. The sequence goes on along the minus strand of JBHLKA010000007.1, from coordinate 11,729 downwards.
ATAAATATAGAATTTCATATATCACCGAAACAAAATTAGAAGTAATTTTTTTGTTTGTCACTGGATTAACTGATAATTTTGATAATATTAAAAAAGAATTAATAAAATGTAAAAAAGAGTTTTTAAATCTGTTTGAAGATATTATAAAGCATAAATATGACGATAAAACCTTTGAAGTTTTTGATCCTACAATTGATGCAATTCATAAAAATTTAAGGCCAAAAATATCATTGGTAGGATTTTCTGGAGTTGGTAAAACAACAATAACAAGGCTTATAAAAGCAGAAGAAATTCCTATGCAACATATTCCAACAATTACTGGTGATATTGCTACAATTAAGATTGGAAAATTACATTTTCATCTCTGGGATTTTGCAGGTCAAGAGCAATTTAGTTATCTTTGGAATAATTTTATCAAAGGTAGTGATGCTGTGCTTTTAATTACAGATTCTAGTTTAGAAAATGTAGAAAAAAGTAAATTTTTCTTGGAATTAATAAAAGAACAAGCACCCCATGCTCATACTGCTGTAATAGGGAATAAACAAGATCTACAGAGTGCAATGAAGCCTGATCAAATTGAAAAAATTTTAGGTTTAAAGACTTATTCTATGATTGCAAAAGATCCTGTCAACAGGGATAAAATGATCACAATTGTCGCAGATATTTTAGAAATGAGTTCAGAAGTATCACCTTTATTGCAACCTTTATTGAAAAGAGATACTTATATAGAAGAAGCCACAAAAGCATTAGAGAATGCGGAATTTGAAAAAGCAGCAAATATTTTTGAGGAAATTAGTGATTTATGTATTGAATTAGGTGATGATTCATTAGGAAGAGAATTTTTCGAAAAATCTCAAAAAATTAAAAACATGCTTCAGCAAGTTTCACCTCCACAACCAGCCTCTCCAACGCCTACCGAATCTAAAAAACTTAAACCTCCGCCACCTCCTGATCTAGGAAAACCTCCGAAGGAACCGATACCAATTGAAAAACCAAAAGTTCTAGGAAAATCACCAGAACTCATAGAACCTGAAGTGCAAAAGAAACATGTTAAAATAATTGAAGAAGAGAGCGTTCCTGAAACTATAGAAAAAAAAGCTATCCCTCCTCCTCCTCCTTCCCCTAAGGAACCTATAGCTGAACCAGAAAGTCTCCGAAAACCCATATCACCACCAGTAAATGTGGGTTTAAATCTAAATCCAGAAGATTTTATGGTAAAAGAAAGGCCTAAAACCATAACAACAGTTCCTAAGGATGCAAAGGAAAAGTTAACAATATCTCCATATGCTCAAGTTGAAAATGAACAAGTAAAAAAGGAGCCTAAAGCTGTTCCTCCAACTAAATTAATCAAACCAAAACCTATAAAACAAATAATTCCACCAAAATTAAAACCAACTCCAGTGACTCAGAAACCTGCTGAGATTGCGCCGCCAGTTTCAACTCAACAAACTGAACAATATTCAACTTCTATACCAGTTGTTCCAACAGAATTAATTAAACCAGAAAAAAAACCAGTAATCCCTCCTCAAAGACCAGATCCAGATGCTTCTATTACAACTATACAACAAAAGAGTGTAAAGATCGAACCTAGTACTACATTAGACATTCAACAGAAAGGGAATCTAGAAAAATCGTTAATGGATTTAAAAATTAAAAAGGCAAATATTTCGAAAATGTCATTAGAATTTGATATGAAAGAACTGACAGGGGAAATTACTGCTAAAGAACTTGAGGATAAAAAAAATAAATTAAGAGAAATAGAAAAAAACATTAATAACCAAATTCGTGAATTAGAAGAACTCATAAAAAAATTTGATTAATTTTAAATGAATTTTAGCCGTTAAAGTTTTTAAGCTTAATTTTCAATTTCACTTTTGTCTTGTTTTTAAATTTCTTTATAATATAACCTTAACTAATAGATATAAATAGTTCTAAAGAAAATTTTTAATCAGTGGTATAAGTTATGACAATAATTATTATGAAATTTGGAGGAAGTTGCCTAGTTGATAAAAATGCGTTTAAAAAAATACTCGAAGTAACAAATGTATATGAAAATGTAAAAAAAATATACGTTGTATCTGCACTCAATGGAGCAACAGATCTTCTTATAAAAATGACTCAATATATTGATAATGAGAAAGAATTGGATAAAATTATGGCTATTTTTGAAAAAAAACATTTTGATATTATTGAGGAAATATTCAAAGAGGATACAGAAGAATTTAATAAGACTAAAGATTGGGTAGACAGAAAGTTAAGCGATCTTGAGGATATTTTTGCAGATATTAAAGAGTTTGGTTTAGAACCATATTATAAGGATTCTGTCTTAAGTTTTGGTGAAATGTTATCAACTTATATATTAGATCAATTTCTCATGAGTAGAGGTTTTGAAACTATTTTTATTCCAGCAACTAATTTATTGATAACTAATGATGAATTTAATAATGCATATCCTCTTTATAATTTAACAAACGCCAGAGTAGGGAGATTATTAATCCCTCTTTTGGAAAATCCTAAAAAAAGTACCATAGTGTGTATTACTGGATTTATAGGAAGAAATAAAATAGGATATACTACAACATTAGGAAGAGGAGGTTCTGATTATACTGCTACGATATTAGCTCATTCTATTTACGAAATGGGAAGTGATAAGGATATTAAAGTGATATTATGGAAGGATGTTGATGGCTTACTATCAATTGATCCTAATTATATCCCAAAAGCATCCCTGATTCGAAATTTAGATTACGAAGAAGCAAAACATATAGCAAATTTTGGAGCAAAAGTCTTACATCCTAAATGTCTAGAAGCTATTGAGAAAAAAAGAATTCCATTAGAAATTAGGAATTTTGATAAACCTTTAGAGAAAATTTATTATACAACCATTTCAGGATATACAGATAAAAATTTTATAAAAGGAATTTCTGCTGTTGAGGATGCGATAATTATTTCTATTACTTCTGGAAGTTTAGTTGATGTTCCAGGAGTCTTAGCAAAAATATTCAAAATCATGAGTAAAAATAGCATCAGTGTTTCTTTAGTCGCTCAAAGTGCTTCAGAAGTTAGCACTTCATTCATAGTAAAGAAAGAAGATGCTAGAAAAGCACTTATGGCATTAGATAAATCAGGATATTTTTCAGATTTCTTTGAGATAAAAAATGAAGAAGTAGCAATAATTAATATAACTGGTGTAAAAGTTTTAGATAACCTAACAAAAGTTAAAATTTTCCAAGCATTAGAAAAAAAGCAGATTAAAGTAAAGGCATTAACCCAAAGTATTGAGGAGTTAAACTTTTCTCTAGTAATAAGCAAAGAGAGGCTTATTGATGCAATTAATGTTATTCACAATGACTTGTATGAAGATTTTGAATAGTTAAATATGCTTTAGACACAATTTATTAGGTTTAATAAATTATAACTACCCTATTTAAGAAAAAGGATGCAAATAATTATTACGTTCGGGAATCAATAATTCTTCTAGTCAATTCTGTAAACGCAGCATCAACATTAACGCCGGTTTTAGCTGAAGTTTCAATGTATATGCTTTTTTCTCTTTCCGCAAAAGAGCTAGCTTCATTCCGATCAATTACCACTCCAACGTCCTCAAGTAAGTCTGCTTTATTCCCAATTAAGACAAATGGGATATTTTCTCCAGCAAATTGGCGTATCTCAGTTAGCCATTTTCTTGTTTCTGTGTATGTTTGTTCTCTTGTTAAATCAAAAACTAATAGAGCTCCAGCAGCTCCCTTATAAAAGGTTGATCTAATGAATTCAAAACGTTGCTGTCCTCCTATATCCCATATACTTAAGGTAGCTATTTCTCCGGATCTGAATTCTACGTCTTTAGTCAAGATGTCTACTCCTACAGTCAACTTATAGTTTGCCGCAAATCGATTCTTTATAAATCTTTGGACCAGACTCGTTTTCCCAACGGCTGCGGCTCCAGTAAGTAATACTTTTAATTTAAAACTTGACATAATGTATCTCTTCTTGGCTATAATTCTTATATTATTTAAAAAAAATTTAATGGTATATAAATTATTATCGTAATAGTTATTTAAGAATTTATTTAATTCTTTTTTAAAAATTTATATTATTCTTGTTAAAAATTTAATGTATTTATTTCTTAAATATTTTTACACAACTTTTAATCAGTAAATTATTAAATAATTGATTTTAATGGATTTATTTTGATTTCTATACAATTTTATAGATAGACTTGTATAAACCAATAGATATTTAAGTAGATTTTATAGTTAGAATTCAATTTTATCTTTTTGGAATATCTTTATATACATCTAGATTTGGAAAAAAATCTAAATTTAAATGGGGAAAATACATTGCTTCAGCATATTCTCGTTGAAAATTCTTTTCCAAAGCGATTTCAACATAATCAATTTCTTCTAATAAATCATAAGCTTTCATTCTGAGCTCTTTATTTAATAAACAGTTTATCGCACCAATTCCCGCTGCATTACCTATCTGAAAAATTCTCTCAGACGGTATATCAGGTATCATTCCAATAAATTTGGCACTCTCTTTGTTTATATAATTTCCAAAAGCTCCCGCTAAAAATATTTGTTTAATCGTATGATTTTTTTTATACTCCTTTCTAAGATAATCAAGTATTATTCTTGTTCCTGAAAAAAACGCTGCTTTTGCCATTTGAATTTCTCTAATATCCTTCTGTGAAAGCGTAATTTCTCTTCCAATAGCAGTTTCAGTTTTTTTTGCAATAATAAATTCTGTTTTGTTATCCTTCTGTAAGAATCTTTCGCTATCAATAAATTCTTTGTTAAAATTACCACTACGAGTTAATACTTTAGATTTTAATAATTCTGCTACAGCATCTATCAATCCAGAACCACAGATTCCAATAGGTTTTCTATTTTTTATAGTGGTAAATGAAACATCTAAAGTTTGTGGATCTATATCAATTGTATCTATTGCACCTCCAGCAGCTCTCATTCCATCATTAATGTGGGCACCTTCTAAAGCAGATCCTGCGGCACAGGACCCGGTAACTAAAACATCCTTATTTCCAATAATAATTTCACCATTCGTACCAATGTCTATTGCTAAGGTTAAATCAAGTTCTTGGTCTATCTTAGAGGAGAGAATTACTCCAATAGTATCTGCGCCAACAAATCCTGCTATTAATGGTAAGATATATACATTTCCATAAGGATGTATATTTAAATCTACATCTTTAGGAGCTACATTTAACGGTTGTTGAACTACAGGAATATAAGGACTCAATCCGATACTTAAAGGATTTAATCCTAAAAAGAGGTGATGCATAACGGAATTACCAACAACTGAGATTTCAAATATTTGTGAAGGAGTAATTTTTGCTTCGGAACATAACTTCAAAATTAGTTTGTTAAGTGCGTCAACAACTATAGAATTTAATTTCTGAAGACCGCTTTTATTATCTTTAACATAAGTAATCCTCGTGATTAAATCTTCTCCATAAGCGGTTTGAGGATTTAGCATTGATGCAATCGCATATGTTTTCCCATCATTAAGATTGATTAAATATCCTACTATTGTTGTTGTTCCAATATCAAAAGCTATTCCATAGTTTTCCTCTACTTTGTTTTTGGGTTCACAATGTATTATCTTAGTAGCATTTAATATTGTAATTGTTAACTCATTAGATTGTTCTCTCAAAATGTCTGAAATATTTTTTAACACTTCGAGCTCAACTTCATAATCTCGTTTTCTTTGATTTTTCGATATAGAATTAATAGCAGAAAGTATTCGTTCTAAATCAGGGATTGGATGATCAAGTGATGCATTTTCCACGTTAATAAAAAATTTTTTAACATTAGGATATATTCTAATTTCTTTGTTGATACCTGAAGTTAATATTTTAAAATCTTCAATCAATAACTCATCAGGTAAGAATACAATAATATGTGGGGGTTTAGAAAATTTTATTTGTTTTATTTTTGCTTTATTGATCTTAGTTTGACAAGCTAATCTCCAATCTTCTGTTAATTCAGTTTTATTTAATATTTCCATTTCAGGTTGCGAATAAGAGTTTAAGATTTCCGTTCCTTTTTTAATCTGAAGTTTACATTTTCCACATTTACCTACACCTCCACATAAGGTTCTAATTTGAATACCTGAGTCTATTAAAATATGATATAGTGTCTTTTCTTTTGGAAAATAAAATCTTCTAGAAATAGGTTCTAAGTCCAAAATGATATTATTGTTATTATTTTCCATATCTGAATCTCATTAAATAATATTAAATCTCTAATGAGATTTAATTTTAGTAATAAAAAATTTTTAACTTATTTAATTTACATAAATTAATTGGCAAGATATAAAAAATTTATTTGATAAAAGGGTTTAATTTATTGTAAGAATGGCAAAATGTTGTTTACAAAATGTTGTTAGCCATCAAATTATTCCCAATTAAAAATTATTTCAAGAGAAGTATTTAAAATGCAGAATAATGAATTTTTAGCTCAAGAAGCCCTCAAATACTTAGAGATAGCTCAGAGGTTTGAAGCAGAAGGAAAGTCACAGGAAGCTATTGAAAATTATCAATTAGCTGCCGAGAATCTTAAAAAAAGTGGCTATATGATGCATAGGATTAGTGAATTGTATGATAGAATAGAGGCTTTAAAAAGCTACATGAAAGAACAAAGATTATATCAGCATGAAAAAATAAGTGCTCAAATTGAAAAATTTCAGGATCAGGCTTTTATAATAATTGATAGAGCCTCTGAGCTAGAATCAACTGGAAGTTTTCAAGATGCAATCGAGCGATATAATTCTGCTATAAAGTTATTAAATCAAGCTGGGTGGTCTGAATCACAACTCCAGAATTTAAAAATGAAGGTTGCTGCTCTCGCAGACAAGGATGAAACTCAAAAAACTTCTAAGAGTGATGAGGATATTTCTATACTTCCTTCGCAAATAGGAGGAAAACCTCAGGTGGTGGATGCATTTGGTGAAAAAAAGAGCATGGAAAAGGCAGAACAACTTAGAAAGTATCAAGAAATGAAAGCAAAACAAGAGAAAGTACAAAATGAGGCTTTTGCATTTATAGATAATGCTAAATTTTATGAAAAAAATAAAAAATTTAATGAAGCAATTGAAAATTATGAAAAAGCAGTTGATTTATTAAACTCAATTGGATGGAAAGACCAGACGCAAAATATTCAATTTATAATTGAAAAGCTTATCAGAGAGAAAGAAACTCATGAAAGGTTTGAAACTAAACAACAAATTGAACAATCTTTTATTGGTCGTGAAATTGATTCCCAAGTAGACAGTTCTAAAATAGTCGAATTTGAGTTTAAAAAGAGATCTGAGGAAGATATACAAATTGAAGCATTTAATTTAATAGATTTTGCCAAAAAACTAGAAAGGGAGAAGGAATATACAAAAGCTATCGAGAAATTTCAAAAAGCTATAGAATTATTTGAATCGATCGAATGGGATTCATACATCCAACCTATTGTTAATTTTATAGATGGCATAAAAGAAAAACAAAGTAAAGAAGATCAATTAGAAGAAATAAGAAAAAAGAGAGAGGACAATCTTGAAAAAATACAAGACAGATTGTTTCTAAAAGAAAAAGAGCATATTATACAGACAGCTAAAGATTTTGATATAAAACATAGAGAATATGTACAAAAAAGACAATCACAATTGGAAAAAGAGAGTCAATTCTTTGCTTTTTTAGATAAAGCTGATAATAAACTCCAGCAAAATCAAGATTTTAATGGAGCAATTAAAGAATATCATAATGCGTTAGAAATTCTCCTTGATCTTGGATCAGGTTGGGAATCATATATTCCTACAATTAAAACGACAATTGAAAGTGTGAAGAAACTAAAAGAGGCGCAATATGAAAAGGAGTTTGAAGCACAGAAAAGATTAGAGGAAAAATCGCAGCAAGAATTAGAGTTTCAGAAGCAAATTTCAACTTTATTAGAAAAAGAACGCAAAAAGCTAAAAGAAAAAGAAATTGAAATCCAATTGGAAAAGGATAAGCAAGGATATATTGAGCAACGTAAAGATACTGCATTTAAAACTTTAGATGACGCCCAAAAATATATTAAAATGGGAGATTTAGATAATGCAATTTTAGCTTATCAAAATGCGGGTAATATTTTTACGAGTATTCAATGGCAGGAAGAAGTCCCTCTGATTGAAGCATCGATTAAAGAATTAGAAAATATGAAAAATGAAATTGAAATAAAAAAACAAAAAGATATCCAAAGCGAAATTGAAAGACAAAAAGAGGAAGAAGAATTTCAGTTAAGAATTTCGACTCAGTTACGATCAGAAAGAGAGAAGCTGAGAAAAAAAGAAATAAAATTAAGGGAAAGAGATAAAGAGTTAGAGTATCGACAGAAAAGGAAAGAGGATGCTTTCAAAATACTAGATCAAGCTCAAATATATATCAATGACGCTAATTTTGATAAGGCAATTGAATATTATCATATTGTAGCCAATATTTTTGCTGAAATTCAGTGGTATGATGAAGTAGAATTTATAGGGAATGCAATAATAGAAATTGAGAATCAAAGAAGGGATCTTCTTTTAAAAAGGCAAAGAGAACTACAACGAAAGCTTGATAGAGAAAAGAAAGAAAAGGAATTTCAGATAAATATTTTAGGGCAATTAAAATTACAAAAAGAAAAATTTAAGCAAAACGCATTGGAATTAAGAGATAAAGATAAAGAATTAGAATATCGTGAGCATAAGAGAAGCGAGGCTTTTAATCTGATTGAAGAGGCACAAAATTATCTTTCATTGGGTAGATTTAACGAAGCGATTGAGACGTATAGAAATGTTGCTAATATTTTTGCACAGATACAATGGAAGGAAGAAATCCCTATTATACATAACGCAATCACGGAGATTGAGACAAAAAGGAGGAAAAAGGAATTACTAAAACAAAAACGTATTGAGGAAAGTGTTAAAAAAGAATTGGAAGATTTAAAATTTTTTAACCGAATAAAACGCCAAAGAGAATTTGAAATTAGAAAAATGCAAAAAGAACAAGAAATGCTGGCTAAAAAAGAAGAATTATCTGCTCAACAGCTTTCTAAACAAGAACAAGCATTTAAGTTAATTGATAATGGTGATTTTTTACTGCATCAAGAAAGATTTGAAGATGCTATTACAACATATCAACAAGCTCTGAATTTATTAAATAGTATTGGTTGGAAGGGGGGATATGTAAAATTAATTCAAGAAACAATTGATGAAATCAATTTCAAAAAAGAAGAAGAAGAAAAAGCAAAAATAAGAGAAAAAGAGTTAGCAAGAAAACAAGCTGAAGAAGAAAGAAAATTTGAAATGAAACTTACTGAACAAATGCAGAGAGAAAGGGAAAGGTTCATGAGAAAGAAAATAGAAATTAAAAAGAAAGAAGTAATTATGGAACAAATGAAATCACTTAAGATAGAAGCTTTTGATTTAATGGATAAAGCAGAGAGCTTATTGAATATAGGATTGTATGAGCAAGCAATTGAACTATATCAACAAGCAGAATTAGTTTTAAATGAAATTCAATACCCTACAGATGCTATTAAAGAATTGATTTTAAATATCCAAGAGAAGAAAAGAGAAAAGGACTTAGCGAAGCAACATGATTTAGAACAAAAGATTAGGAAAGAGGAGGAGGAGAAAATCTTCCAGCAAAAAATTGTAGAAAATGTAAACTTTGAGAAAGAAAGGATAAAAAATAAACAAATAGAACTAAGAAAACGTGAAATTATTAAAGAATATATGAATAAAAGAAAAGAAGATGCTTTTGATCTTTTAGATCAAGCTGAAAGCTTTTTAAAAGCAGGTTTATATGATAAGGCACTCGAATTTTATCATAGTGCTGAATTAATTTTAAATGAAATTCAATTTCCAACTGAATCTGTACGAGAAACGATTTTAAAAGTCACCGATAAGAAAAGAGAGCAAGAATTAAAGAAACAAAAGGAATTAGAGGTCAGACTTCAAAAAGAGAAAGAGCAACAAAAATTTAATAAGAGATTATCTGAGCAAATAAGTAGAGAAAAAGCAAGGCTAAAAGAAAAGAAAATTAAAATTCAAGAAATAGAAAAAGTTAAAGCTAAAGTCGAAGCAAAGAAAGAAGAGGCATTTGGTATTTTAGAAGATGCTGAAAATTTCATTAAAACAAAGGAATATGATAAGGCAATAAGTAATTACAGACAAGTCATGTTACTTTTAAATGAAATTCAATTTCCAACTGATTCTATTACTGAAATGATAGATAAAGCAGAAAATCTTAAAAAGCAGAAATTTGCTCAACAACAAGCAAAATTAGAAAGAGAATTAGCTAAAATTGAAGAAGAAAAGAAATTAAGAAATCTTATCGAAGAAAGGAGAAAACTTGAAAAGGAAAAGCAATTAGCACAAAGAATGGCACTTCAAGAACGAGAAAGGCTGGTCCAAGAACAATTAAGCCATAGAGAGGCAGCATATTCTCTTTTAGAAAAAGCAGGTAATTATCTTATGAGGAAAATGCCAGATTATGATAATGCTATTTCTTTATATATTCAGGCAAGGAATATTTTAGCTGAAAAAGTCGGTTGGGAACCTGAAATAAATAGTATTAATACTTTAATAGAAGATTTAGAACGTGAAAAGAAAAACTTAATAGAAAAGAAAAAAAGAGAAGAAAAAATCCGAATTGAAAGGCAAAGGGAGTATGAAAAATTCCAAGAAGTAATTAGACAGAGACGTGAAGATTATTTAAGAAGAAAAAGAGATCAACAGAAAAAGATGATACAATTAAAACATCAACAACAATATGCCGATCAGATAAAGGATGTAGGGTTAAAATTAATAGATGAAGGAAAGCGTTTAGCCATCCATCATGACTTTGAAAAAGCTTATAATCATTTTGAACAAGCAATTGCAAAATTTAATGAAATTGGTTGGGATGAGCAAACAAAATTTATTGAGAAAGAAATAGAAAATACTAAACTACTCCAGGAAAAAGTAAAAGAAGAAGAACGGCGGATTAAAAAAATTTACGAAGAATTAGTGAGTAAAAAACGTTTAGAAGAAATTCGATTAAAGGAAAAAGAGATAAAAATCAAAGAGACCATTGGCGAACTAAGCGATATGACAGATGGAGTTTCGCATTTAATCAAACAACAAATAAAAGAGCAGAAATTAAAGCAAAAAGAAGAAAAAGAAAGAGAGAAGAAAGCGGCAAAAAAATTTAGACAAGATATGAAGGAGTTAATCAAATTAAAGCAAGAACTTATTAATGAAATTAAGAGATCTAAAGAGGACGCTGCTATAAAAAGAGAAGAAATGCAGTTATCAAAGGATAAAGAAAAAGCTGATGAAATTAAAGAAATGTTAAAAGATTTAACTAAAAAGGAGAAGAACTAATTATCTTTTATTACCTATTAATATTTTATTCATAACACTAAAAGAATTTATATTCTTTTGATATGTTAATATATTCATATTATAATTAAATATTGCCATTTTAAAATGATGCGAGATAAAGAGGATGTTTTTAAATCTCGAATGTATGCAAGGCAACAACTTATTGATGGTTGGGACCAAGAAACTCTTGAAAGTTCATGTATAATGATTGTTGGGGTTGGAGCTCTTGGGTGTGAAATAGCTAAAGATTTTGCTTTAATGGGAATAGGAAAATTAATCTTAATAGATCTAGATACTATAGAAACTTCAAACTTATCCCGGCAGATGTTATTTAG
>JBHLKA010000006.1:0-48400 GCA_048887145.1 Candidatus Hodarchaeota archaeon | reverse complement strand
GAGCATTTTTCGTACTTTTTGAGCCATTATACAACTATCTTTATATTTTAGAGGGAGTAATGTTAATCTTAATATGGATTTTATCAAGGAAATATAAATATCTTGAAACAGAAGAAAGGTTAAGATCTAATAAAAAATATTTCAAAATAATATTTGAAAAGCATTTCTTTCGTTATTCCTCAAGTTTTACAATCCTAAGCTTTATTTTAGGCAATCTATTAGCAACTCACGGATATGATATGGATTTGCTAGTATTTTGTATAGCATCATTCTTATATTTAATTGCCGCGGGATGGTTTTTGGATAATATAGGTAGAAAAATCTCAATTGTTTTAGGAATTTTATTACTTTCCTTTTTTCTAATATCATCAGGATCATTCATTGGGAGTGAATATATTTTTGGAATCCCGAAAAGAATATTCCTTGGAATTCACTATGCTTTTTCCATTACACCATTATTATTAGCAATTTTTACAATATCCGGAGATTTCTCGATAGAAAGGGGAAATTTGAAGTTTAGGGGAAGGATTAATGGATTATTTATGGGGCTCATGTTTTTAGGCATCATAATCGGCTTTGTTTTTACTAGGTGGATAAGTGATCTGCCAGGAGTTTTTATACCAAACTTTTCAGGTTTAATAAATTCATTTGCTCTGGTTATTTTATTAGTGTGGATGATGTCAATGAAAGAAATACTAGTCTCAAAGGAAAGAAATTGGGCATCAACGATAAAGATCCTTTATGTTTTTAACAACACAGGAGTATGTTTCTATAGCTATAATTTTGAGTCGAAAGATCAGAAACTGTATGCTAAAGAAGATGAATGTATGGATGAGGATCTGGTATCAAGTGCCTTAACAGGAGTTTTATCAATTTTATCAGAAATTACTCGTAGTAAAAAGAAATTGAGGAGAATAGAAAAAGATGATGATTTTTTATATTTTAGTTATGGAAAGAACCACATTGCCACTTTAATTTCATCAATGGATCTACCCGTTTTAACTCGAAAACTCGATAATTTTTCAAAGGATTTTGAGGATAAGTTTTATGAAGAGCTTAAAGATTTTGTTGGTAATATGACACCCTTCGAATCAACCAAATATTTAATCAAGAAAAATTTTACTCAGAAATATGCATTTCTTACCGAATAATAATATATTATTTTTCTTCTTTTTCTAAATTATTTATATTTATAATCTTTTCAATTATTTTAATTACTCCTTGCTCTATTCTTTGCAAAACTTTATTATATTCTATCTCATCTAAGTAAAAAGGGTCTTTGATTTCTAAATTTTCAGTTTCACCAGCAAATTCCATTAAAAGAAAAACTTTCTTATCTATATTCTTAATATTCTTAAATTTTCTTTTTAATTTGTTAATATGCCATTTTCTTTCAAATCCTAGAATCAGATCTTGCTTTTTAATTAAATCATTATCAGCATCTTTTGCCTTAAAATCACTTATATTAATTCCTTTTGAATTAAGATATACCAATGTTCCCTCTTGAGGTTTTTCATAATAATGATAAAGGCCAGCTGAATCAAAATGAATTTCTTTTAATTCATCTTTATATTTAGTTTCTTTTAGCCATTTTGCGAAATATTCTGCAAATGGACTACGGCAAGTGTTTCCAGAACATAAGAAGAGCACATTATGGATTCTAGCCAACCTAATCCTCATTAAAAGATATTTTACGTAATATTTTCGTTTATTTAAGAAATATTACATGTTTTATAATACATATAACCTACTCAATAAAAATCAGAAATATTAAAAAAGATATCGTTAATGTCTAAAAAGAATAATACTTATTTAATTAATTACTTTAAGAATAAATTATTAATTGTCCTTTATATTTAGGATATTAATTTAAGTATTAATATGAAAAAATAAAATCATAAATATAATTGGGAACGATTGGAGTTCTTTGAAAATTAAAACAGACATTTTAATAATCGGAGGAGGTATCTCCGGATTATCATTAGCAATAAATCTAGCGAAGCTTATAACAGATCAAGAAATATTTATAATTACTAAGGAGAGTATAAAAGAATCTAATACGTTTTACGCTCAAGGAGGTATTGCTTGTGTGTGGAATGGAAATGATAGTTTTGAAAAACATATTCAAGACACCTTAATTGCAGGAGATGGATTATGTAATGAAGCTGTTGTTAGAAAAATTTTAACGCAAGCGCCAGAAAGGATAAAAGAATTAATTGATTTAGGAGTTGAATTTGATCGAGGTGAAAATGGTGAATACGATCTGGGAAAGGAAGGGGGTCATTCTGAAAGAAGAATCCTTCATATTAATGATTTAACTGGCCAAAATATAGAAAAGAAGCTGATTGAAGAAGTAAAAAAACACCATAATATTCAAATAAAAGAATATTGGTGTGCGATTAATTTATTTTCAACTAATTTTAGATGTGATGGAGCTTATGTTCTTGATCAAATAAATGACGAGATACATAATATAGCAGCAAAAGTAACAATTTTAGCAACAGGCGGAGCTGGGAAAATTTATCTTTATACTACAAATCCTGATGTGGCATCAGGTGATGGTATTGCTATGGCTTACCGCGCAGGAGCTATAATTGCAAATATGGAATTTTATCAATTTCATCCTACATGCTTATATCATCCGTATGCAAAATCAATTTTAATTACCGAAGCCATGAGAGGTGAGGGAGCTATTCTTAAAGACATACGAGGAAATGAGTTTATGCAAGAGTATCATCCTGCTAAAGAGTTAGCTCCACGGGATATTGTATCAAGGGCAATTGATGCTGAACTTAAGAAATCAGGAGATGATTATGTATATTTGGATATAGCTTCATATAGGAGTTCAGATTTTATTATAAAACATTTCCCAGGAGTATATGACGCCTGTCAAAATTTTAACATAGATATCACAGAAGAACCGATTCCTGTTGTTCCTGCAGCGCATTATTGTTGTGGAGGAGTATTAACAAAAATTGATGGATCTACCAAAGTTAAAAACTTGTATGTAATTGGAGAATCTACCTGTACAGGATTGCATGGTGCAAATCGATTAGCAAGCAATTCTTTACTAGAAGGCTTGGTTTGTGCCCATGAATGCGCAAATACTCTTGCAAATAATATTAGAAATTTAAAAATAAAAGAATTTAAAGAATGGGAACCAGGAAATGCGGTGCCCTCGACTGAAGCAGTTGTTATATCCCAAAATTGGGATGAAATCAGAAGATTCATGTGGAATTATGTTGGAATCGTTAGAACCGATTTACGGCTCCAAAGAGCAAAGAAGAGAATTAACCTTTTGCTCGACGAAATAAACCAATATTATTGGGATTTTAAAATCGAAAAAAATCTTGTTGAATTAAGAAATTTAGCTACAGTTGCAAAACTAATAATAGTAAGTGCTATTTCAAGAAAAGAGAGTCGAGGGATTCATTATAATTTGGATTATCCTGAGAAATCTACCTTGAGTAGGGCAACTACTCTTAGAAGACCATGGTAATTTTTTTGAGTGAAGAGTTTAATTCACAAAAATGTAATAAAAGTGAATAAATTCAAAAAGAGTAGTAAGTTTTTAGTTATTAATTAATATTAAATAATTCAATTCAATATAAATCTAATTTACTAAATCTAATTTATTTAATATCTATTTTAATCAAATTTTTGGTATCCCTCTTGAAAAACTATAATATAATATTCATTCACCCACCTAGAAGAGTACAACCGAATTATGGTAAAAACGCTAAATTTAGGCGTGGCAATTTTCTTTTTATTCCAATGGGTGTTTTTGCTATTGCAGATTTTCTTGAAAGAGAGGGTTTTGAGGTTAAAATTATAAATTATCCACTGGAACAATATTTAAACCATAATTGGAGGATTGCTGATTTTCTTAAAAACATTAATTTTGATGTAGTTGGAATAGATTTACATTGGATACATAACGCCTATGGCGTTATTGAAGTTGCTAAAATTATAAAAGAAATAAATCCTAATTCTAAAATAATCCTTGGAGGAAGTACTGCAACATATTACCATGATCAAATTTTAAAATATTATAATGAAATTGATGGTGTAATTAGAGGAGAAGGTGAAATCCCGCTTCTAAAATATGTTCAAGGTATCCTTAAAAGTCAATCTTTAGATTCCGTTCCGAATTTGACTTATCGTGATTCTAAACAAATAAAAGTAAATCCTCTTTCCTATACAGCAAAAACTTTAGATGAATTAAATTTTACGAATATTTCACTCCTAAAAAATGCAAAATCTTATTTTGAATGTAGTAGAAAACTTATGGGCATCTCCTTTAATCTCTCTATTGGAAGAGGATGTCCATTTAATTGCCCTTTTTGTGGAGGAGGTCAAAGAGCTCTACAAAAGTTTGCAGGACGTAATGAAGTGATTCTACGAAGCCCCGAAAAAGTAATTGAAGATATTAAAATAATAAAAGATAGTTTTAACATACCAAGCATTTTTTTTGGACATGGCAGTTATCCTGCTAATTTAAAATATTGGGAAAATTTATTTGGGTTAATTAAAAAAGAAAATCTTGATATAGGCGCGGATTTAGAAATATGGCGTTTACCGTTTCCTAAAAAGATGTGGAAAAAGTTTCACGACACTTTTCCTAGAAGATTTTCTTCAATAAGCGTCTCTCCTCGAACTATGTCCGAAAAAGTTCATTCTGCAATAACTAAAAAATGTGATCCCACCTTTAAATTTTCAAGAGCTCAAGTCAATGATTTAATTAGAAATGCGAATCTTTTCAAGAGGACATTGAGAATATGGTTAACAATCGGTTTTCCATTTCAAACCCGCCTTGATGTTTTGAAAGATTTTCTTTTTATGATGAAATGTGCTTTAAAATATGGAATAACTAAATCCAAACCGATTACAATAATGAATGAATTATATCACATTTTTCCAGGGTCACCTGCACATGAATCTCCAGAAGATTATGCAGTAAAATTAAAGTACAAATCATTTCCCGAGATTGCTGAAGCTTTTAAAAGATCCAAAATCTCATACTTTTACGGTGTGATAAATTATGACTCAAAAATTTTTTCTGCTTCTTCAATACGAATAATAAACACCCTTTCATTTTTAAGTACGATAAACATGTTATTGACTACTGGATCAAAACAGCCTGAAGTGGAAGTTTCAAGAAATAGTTAAGGTTTAACGTTTTACTTATTTGTAAAATTCCAGATTATTTAATTAAATTTTTAATTGATGGTTGTATTTTGTTTTAGTATTAAAGTAAATTCGATATAGATCAAGCAAAACTAAATGAACATGCATTATTGTAACAAAAAACCTAAAAAAATAAGATCACTTAGTGTATTATTCTTCATTTTTTTATGTTTACCAATTGCGTTTATTTTTATTCTTCTAAGATTTATCCCTCAAGCATTACCTTTAATGGAGGCTTATATTAATTCTGGTTCTTCTATATTCATTCCTTTTATACCTAATATAAATTTATTACCTGAAAAAAATCAATTAATTGGATTAACTCTCGGTCACTTGATTGATATTATTATAATAGCTGAAATTCTTGGTTTCATTGAGATTAGTATATACCATCTTTTTAAAAAGAAATACTTTAATGAACAATTTAATGAATTTAGTTGTTTAGACTTAAATTGCCTTCCAACAGGGGAAGAACTTTATTTATCGGTTCAAGAACGAGAAGGCTTGTTTGGAGTAGAATATGGATTATATCCTTTTTATAATGTCAAACTTTTCGATAACAATAAAGCGAGAAGTTATAAAATTATTGATTTATTTTTTAATAAAAAAAACTATAGAAGATTTGATGCTCCCACCATATACATTAAAAAGTTCAAACTTCTCTCTTATATTCATTTTAGAAAGAAGTGCTTTTCTTTCTATCATGCTAATTTTAATTCATTTAGGAATTCTCATCTTGAGAATCCGTATCCTCACTATATAATAAATATTACTTCTATTCCTTATAATCAAATTGATAGGAGGGGAAAATTATATGAGTAAACCTTGTAAAAACACTTTTTATGAGGGATATTTACAAATGAAATTTATGAAAGTAAATAATTCAAGAAAATGTGAAAAATATGGATTGGAATTCTGAAGTATTTAAAAAATTTAAGTGTATAATTGAAGATATTCCGGACGATTTCAAAGCTATTGCTTTGCAAATGATTAAATTGAAAGCAGAAGAAATTACAGAAAGTCGTAAAAGAAATATCGTTGAAGAGGTAGATATGATGAATGCGCTTCTAACAGTTACTCCTAATAGTTTTCGTCCATTAATGTTTGAATCCGTTAAAAAAGTTGGAATTATCTTAGAAAATTATACCGAAATTGAGGAAGTATCAGAAGCTTGGAAAGAAGTACCCAATTATCTACATAAAGACACATTACATTTACTCTGGCAATTAACTGACAGATGCAATTCACGATGTATTCATTGCCGAGTTGACTCCAAGAGAACTAAACCAATTGATGAAGAATCAACTGAGAGTATATTCAGTATGATTGATAATATCATTGATTCTTGGGATCATCCAACAAAAAAGATAGTTTTTAATTTCACGGGAGGTGAACCTTTACTCAGAAAAGATATTTGGGATATATTATACTATGCAAAAGAACGTGCTGAACCAAAAGGACATATGATTGCTTTCGCATCAAATGGATATCTTATTAACGATAAAATCGCTGAAAAATTACGTGATCATGGTGTTGGGTTAATTTTTATTAGTTTAGATTCAATGAATCCTGATATCAATGATCAAATTAGAGGAAGAAAAGGTTCATTCGAGCTTCAAAAGCATGCAATAGAAGCATGCAACAAAGCAGGGATTCTAGTTATAATTAGTTGTACTGTTATGAAACATAATTTTGATTCTTTTATAGGGATTAAAGAATACGCAGAAAAATTGGGGGTTTTTTATTATTTTACAGGTATTATTCGCGTAGGTCGTGCTCACGAAAATTGGGAAAGTATTGGACTAACTGATAAGCAATATGAAAAGTTATATCACATAAAATTTGGTGATATTATTCAGGATATTAGAAAGGGTGAAGCAGAGAAAATACCGCTTATGTCATGCTTCGATATGGTGCCTTTTATGGAAATTCCTGCTTCTATTAAAGATAGAGAATTTTTAGAATGGGGTGTTGGTTGTCAAAGTTGCAGATGTGTAATGGGGATTGGAATACATGGTGAAGTTTACCCTTGTGAATTTATCACTCAAACAGTTCTTGGAAATCTTAAAAAACAATCTTTTAAAGAGATATATAATTCGGAAATGGCTTCCATTCTTCGAGAGCATCGAGATCGGCATGGTAAATGTGGTGAATGTGAACATCTTGATCTATGTGGAGGTGGATGTATTTTACATACAGAAACTATGACAGGTGATATTTTAGGCTCTCTTCCTTATTGTTGGCATGATCCTGAGGATCACAACCATTTTAATGTTAAAAATTTTTAAAAGTTTGAAAAAGGTGATATAAAATTAATGTAAATGAATGGAATGGTTATCTGCAAAAAATAGCAGAAAAAATCAATTCTTATCCAGAATGTAAAGAATTTATTGAAGCGCTTGGGGAAGTGACATTTCAATATAAAGTGGTAGACAAGCAAGAATATAGTTTTTATCAAGAATATACGAATTCTAGGTTAATTATTCATATGGGGACTATAGAAAATCCCACAGTAACTCACATAATGAAATTTGATGTAATTCGAAGTGTCTTCGCAGGAACAATTAATCCTATAGATGCAACCGCTGAAGGAAACTATTCAGTTGAAGGGAACATGGCAAAATTACTTAAAGCTTCTGGATTAATACCATATATCAAAAAAGCACACTTAGAAATATCTTAAATTGCATTTATCTTAAAAGTAAAGGAGTTGTAAACAATTCAATCTCAGATTTCGGAAGCTTATCATCATTTGAAAGATATGGTGGGCATAAAGAACATTTCTGTTGATCCTGCTATCCTTTGGGCATATTCAAAAGATTCCAGTATTCAGGAACCAAAACTTCCAGATATGGTCATTAGACCTAATTCTGCTAAGCAAATCTCAAATATTCTAAATTATGCTAATAAAAAAAAGATTCCTATCATTCCGAGCGGTGGGCGCTCCTCACTTTGTGGTGCAGGGTATTCAGTTAAAGGGGGTGGAATAATTATAGATCTTACTCGAATGACTGATGTCTATATTTACGAGGATAACTTAAATGTTGAAGTAGAGGCTGGATGTACTTTTAGTAAGTTAGCATATGAACTTAAACAAAAAAATCTCACAATTGGTGCTCCTGGTCCTTTTTCTGCATTCTCTGCTACTATTGGAGGAGGTCTTTCCGTAAATACTTACTCAATATATGGGAGTAATCTATATGGATTACCTTCTGAAAAATTACTCTCATTAGAAGTAGTTTTACCTACAGGTCAGGTTATTAATACAGGCTCAGCAGCTAATCCAAAAAATAAACCAATATTTCGTTATTGTAATGGTCCTGATTTTGGAGGTTTATTTTTAGGTTCTCATGGGACTTTAGGAATTATCACTAAAGCTACTTTTAGAGTGGAAGAAAAACATCAAGAGGAAGCTTATTATGATCCTGTATTTGATAATATTGATCAATGCACAAAATGTGCGATTGAATTAACTAAAACTCGATATACTGGTATGATTATGCAATTCGCTCCTGTTTTTTATAAACAAAGTGGATTAGATATTCGTGCTAAAGGAGGTGGGTTGCTAGTTATTGTTTTTGGAGATCATGAAAATATAAAATATCGTAAGAATAAAGTTGAGAGTATTATAGCAAAATATACGAATATGTCCACTGATACCTTTGCTCCTATATTTAATGCTCGTGAATATGCAAAATATAGGCATTGGTGTTGTGTTAATGGTAAATGGGCGGAAATTGCAGGTTATTTACCACTGGAAAGGGTTAATGAGTACATAGAAATTTGTGAAACTTACATTAAGAATAATATTAATCTAATTAATGAGGCTTCCCTAATTCCTCAGATGGGAGCTATTTATAGTCTCAATTGTGTAAATATATTTGCGATGTTTTTGATTTATGATGTTAGTCCTAAAAATACTGATGCTTCTCATTTACTAACTAAGAAGTTAGCTGAAATACTGTTCGACTTTGGATTATCACCTTATTGGATTGGAAAAGCATATTCAACGGCGATTCTTTCCCGATTAAACCCAAATTATGTGAATTTATATCATCTAATTAAAAATATATTAGATCCAAATGCAATTATGAATCCAGGAATATTAGAGATTGAAGGGGAGGAATGGACTTGATTCAAGAAAAATTAAAAAAACAGCTTGATCTGTGTATGGGTTGCGGTTATTGCCGTGATGCTTATGGAGACGAGGGTTGGCTTGACAATCTTAAAACTAAACACGTCTGTCCCGTAAGAGAAATACTAGGATTTGATGCTTACACAGCTAAGGGTCGAATTTTACTCGGAAATGCTTTATATGAAAAACTTTTACCATATACTTCTACGTCAATTGATATTTTTTACAAATGTACCTTATGTGGAAATTGCGAGGCTCATTGTATTTCACGTGGTCTACCTTTTGTAGAACCTGACTTAAAAGTACGAGAAATAATCAAATATTTTAGAGAAAAAATAGTTAGGGAATCTTTAGGTGTTCCAGAACAAATAGAAAAACTTGCGATCAAGGTTTCTCAACATGGTAATGTTTTTGGAGAGGAAAGCCCAATTAGTTCCACTCTATATTTAAAGGAAAATTATAATTCAGAAAATATCTACTTTTTAGGATGTATGGTTAGATTTAGAGAAAACCAAATTGCAAAAGCCGTTGATGAAGTAGCAAATAAATTGTCATTAAATCTTGGAGTGCTAGATAAAGAATTCTGTTGTGGAAACCCATTACTTCGCACTGGACAAGTTAAAGCAGCTAAATCTATAATGGCTAAAAATATAGAAATCCTTAATAAACTTAAAATAAAGACATTAATTACATCTTGTCCTGGATGTTTTTCTGCTTTTAAGAATGAATACCCCAATTACGGCTTCCACCTAAATTTTAGAGTCCAACATATTGCTGAATTTTTACTTAATAGTTCAAAAATTGGTGATTTTATATCTAACTCTAAACCTTTAAAGGTAACTTACCATGATCCATGCGAATTAGGGAGGATAAATAAAATTTATGCCCCACCACGTCAATTGCTTCAATCTATTCCAAATCTTAAATTAATTGAACCTTTTAGGACAGGTATTAATGCTTGGTGTTGTGGGGCAGGAGCGGGGGTTCAAGCAGGATACTCTGACCTAAGTAAGCAGATTGCTATTAACCGTTTTAATGAATTACAAAATACTAAAGCTAATTTTTTAATTACTGCTTGTCCCAACTGTGTTTATGCATTAGGAAAAGTAGGTAAAATATATGATATAATAGAATTCTTAAATAATTATATTTGAAAGAGAAAGGTGAAAAAAATTCAGTTTTGTGTAGCAACAAATTGGGATTTCGAACTTATAGATAAATTGGCACAATATCCTGTAACTGACATATACGGTGTTACAGACCATACTATCGTGGGGGGAGGTCGCCCGTCTTTTTTACTAACAAAGATTTCTGAAGAAAAAGTAGCAGAATATATTAAGAGGGTTCATGAGAAAAAAATGAAATTTTCTTATTTATTAAATGCTCCATGTATGAACAATATAGAATATGATACTCAATATCATAAAGAACTACTTAAATATATTCAATGGATTAGCGATATAGGAACTGATAATGTGATTGTAACCAGCCCATTTTTAATACAGTTAATTAATAAACAATTTCCTAACCTAAAAATACGTGTTTCTACCATCGCACACGTCAATAGTGTAAACCGTGCAAAATTTTATGAAATGATGGGAGTAAGTGAAATAACCCCTGATGTAATGATTAATCGCGACTTTAAAACCTTAGCAAAAATAAAAGAAGCAGTAAAATGTAAAATCGTTTTACTATTGACTGATGGTTGTTTATATCAATGCCCCTTTAGATATTATCATTATAATATCTTAGGGCATGCATCACAGTCTCATCAACAATTTGAGCGTAATTATATTGATACCTGTATATTAAATTGTAGTGTTATCAAATTTTCAAATCCAACCGAAGTACTTAAAGCAAGGTGGGTCCGTCCAGAAGATTTATCTCATTATGAAGCTATAGGGATTGATACATTTAAAATTGCTGGTCGGCGGATGTCAACAGAATGGATTATAAGAGCAGTAGATGCATTTTCTTCACAAAAATATGATGGAAATCTAATCGATATTATTCAAGGGTTCTCAATGTCATTTGGAGGCCTAGAACAAAAAGATCCCAACATAAAATTGAGTAAAACTCTTGGTAAAGAATTTAAATCGAAATTATACATAGATAACCCTAAATTAGATGGCTTTATAGAATTTTTTAAAAAACAAGATTGCATAGCAATGTGTAATGAATGTAATTATTGTGAGGAATGGGCTAAAAAAGCTGTGATTCTAGAAAAAGATGAATCTACTAGATATGTAGAATCTTTAAAGAATTATATTGATGATATTGTATCCAGTCGTGAATTTGGAGTCACATCAACTAAACCTAAAGAAAAGGAAAAAACTGGTTTGATATGGGATTCGAAAACTGAGGAAATTTTTAATAAATTAATAGAGTTAACACCTCCTCAATTTCGGTCTATAGCACGTGTCGCAATTTCATCACTCGCAGAAGAAAAAGCCAAAAAAAGAGGTTCACTACATGTAAAAAACGAGGATATGATTGAAGCTTTCTTAGAAGGAACTCCAGGACCTAACCAAGCTGATATGAGAGAAGGACTTAAAAAATATGGACTAATAAATGAATAATTAATGATAACAAATATCTTTCTTAAAATCTATGTTAATCACCGATATAAGATTATTTTCATAAAAAGGAAGTATAATTTTAAATTATAATTCTCATTTATTACGAATAAATCTGAAACTAAAAGAGGATATTAAAAGTAAAGTGAACGTTGGAAAAAATATTAGAATTGAACGAATTATAAGCAGAAAAACGGGTAGAACGATAATAATTCCAATGGATCATGGATTAACTTTAGGTACAATTAAGGGTTTAGAAAATTTAGCGGATATGGTAAATAAAGTCGCTTTAGGTGGAGCAAATGCGGTTTTAATGCATTCTGGTATGATTGGAGCAGGTCATAGACGTTATGGAAAAGATATTGGTCTAATCGTTCACTTATCTGGAGCTACTAATTTGGCACCTGATCCCAATCGAAAAGTGTTAGTTTGTTCTGTAGAGAGAGCAATAAAAATGGGCGCTGATGCTGTTTCTATTCATATTAATATCGGCGCTAATGACGAACCAGAAATGTTTCAAGATGCTCAGAAAGTGGTGGAAGCTTCAGGAGAGTGGGGCATACCTCTTATCGCTATGATGTATCCAAGGGGGGAAAAAATAAAGGATGAAAATGATCCAGAGGCTGTGAATATTGCGGTTAGAGCTGGAGCGGAATTAGGGGCAGATATAGTAAAAACAAACTATACTGGAGACATTGATTCTTTTAAATATATTGTTAAGAGCGTTCATGTTCCTGTAATCATTGCTGGTGGTCCAAAAATGGATACAATTGTAGACTTATTACAAGTCGTTTATGATTCGATTCAAGCTGGGGGAACTGGAGTAGCTTTCGGAAGAAATGTATTTCAAGCAGAAGATCCTACAAAAATAGTCAGTGCGATAGCAAAAATTGTACATCATAATTACACTGTGGAAGAAGTTTTGAAGGAATACAAGCTTTAGAAGTTATTTAATATAAGTATGTGCTTTAAATGAAAGAAGAGAAAATTATTTCATACAATCATTTAGTCAAAAGAGCTATAAAAATTGCTATAGAATTCATTATCATTTGTGTAATTTTATTTTATTTACCTGAGATAATTATGTTTTTTAGATTCCTTTACGGTTTTTAATGTTGAGGGGATTATAATATTTCCAATATTTCACGTGGCAATACCATTATTAATTTTTGAATTTCCCCAAATTAAAAAAAATTTTCAATTTAATCGCTTTGCTTTAATAATCGGGTCATTAATTCCTGATATACTTGATAAAGCTCTTATGTTTTTAGGTATTAGTTCTGGTCGAAGTTATTCCCATACACTTTTATTTTCTGTAGTGAGTTCAGTTTTAGTTTTTTTAATTATTAAGAGAAGTAAAGCAATTTCGATTTCTTTTTTTATTGGAAATCTTCTTCATTTATTATTAGATTTACCTGATATACCTCTATTTTTTCCATTTATTTCTTATGATTTCATATATATAGAAGATCCATTTGGCTTCTGGTTTTATAAACTATTAAATGACCCATTTACTTACATTAGCGAGATTGCAGGATTAGTTATTTTGATTTTTGTAATTGTTTATAACAAACTATTTAGTTTTAAAAAAATCAAGGTGTTTCTTTTTAAAAACTCTAAAAAAGAACTAAAGATTGCAGATAAATACGATAACAAATTAACCTTAGAATAACTAAATAACATAGGAAAATAATTTTTCTTTTAAATACCAATAATATAATAATAAACTTAAAAGGAATTAATTTCTTTGATTTGATAAAAATATGGAGCAAAATAAAATACCACACATTATTGTAGATACTAGAGAACAAAAACTAAGTAAAATATTGGATAATAGGAAAGATAGAATAACTTATGAAAATAAGCAGTTAGATATTGCTGATGCTGTCGTTTCTGATGAAGTCGCTATCGAAAGAAAAGAAGGTTTTGATTTTGTGACTTCAATTATGGATAACCGTCTCTTTGAACAAATAATGAGGTTACAAGAAACTTATAATACACCAATTTTAATTTTAGAGGGCTTAAACGATAATGTTTTTGAAAATGTTGGAATGAAAATTTCCTCAATTTACGGTGCTCTTGCGTTTATATCATATAAACTAGGAATCGCCGTAATTCCAACAAGAAATTTAGAAGATACTGCTATTGTAATCGAACGTGTGGCATATAGAGAACAAATTAAAGATGGAGCAATAATATTAGCACGAAAAGCACCAAAGGGAATGAGCATTGAAGAAAGAAGGACCTTTATTATCGAGGGTCTTGTAGATATTGGGGCTAAAAAAGCAAAAGCGTTAATTGATGAATATAAGACACCCCATAAAGTTTTTAAAGCAATTAAACATACTGAGATAACTTATACTAGAACAGGTAATCCTAAAGGAATTCAAGGGCCCTTGAGTAAAATAAAGGGATTTAATTGGAAGTTTATTGAGAAAAATAAGAAATTAATATATGGTAAACACCTTCGTTATGTACAGAAAAAGCTTGATGAAATATTAAAAGAATAACAAATAAATTTTCTCAGAGTTTTACAATAAATTTATCTATTGTTTTTGTATGAAAAGAGCGTTCTGTTTCCATGTCTTTCTTCTTTTGATATCTTTTAGGCATGTTTTGATTAAAAAGTCTTAAATTTTCTCTTGATTTGATAAATTGGGATTCATAAAAAGACTTAAACAATTCCTTGGAATCAAGTTCATTATCTAAGAGGGGATTAATACTGCTATATTTCGCTAATATTGGGGAAATTATTGAGATAATTTCTTTTAGTTTTAAATTAGAATTCCCTATAAGGTAATCCTTTTTAACAGTAAACTTTATTCTGTTTAATCTTCTTAGATCATCACTTATTTGTTTTGGTGAAATGATATAGCTTCTGTTTTTTTTGCCTGAAAATAAGATTAGTGTATATTTAGGAAATCTATTATAAAAGAATTCCAAAATTAAATCTTCCACTAAGTGTACTGGTTGAATGTACCCTGTGAGGATCATGTTTTCTTCAATTCTTAGTCGAGTGAACATTTTATTATAGTGTATTTCGTTGGAAACAGCACGAGCCATATTATAATAATTCCGAGCTGTTGTTGTTAATTTAGTCTCGATTACTGCTTTAGAATTTCCCATTATTTCCTTAACGATTTTCTTTCGTTCTTTAAGTGGTTTATTAAGAAAATCTTTATGTCTTTGTAATAAACTAATAATCTTGGTTCTATTCATGCTAAACATTTTTTATTTTACCTGCTTTTATTAATTCAATCAATTATACATAAAATTTTCAAGAGTTGACTGACATTTATTTCCAAATTTGATATATGGTTCTGCTCTTTTAAGTATGACTCCAATATTTTTTAATTGAATTTTCTTAGTTATTTTGATTCCCTCATTTCTTAATTTCATAATTCTTCTTGCAGATGTTAGACCAATCCCTGGAATTCTAATTAATTCCAAATAGGGTAAATTATTGATATCATTAGGTTTTATTCCATCAAAATATTTCTTTGCTAACTTTATTTTGGGATCCGTTCGCGGTAAATAGAGGTCATCTGTCAATATTTCCTTTATTTCTTCTAAGGGAATCCTATACATTCTCATCAACCAATCTGTTTGATAAAGTCGGTGTTCCCTCAATAAAGAAGTTGCTGGTTTGTTTTCTAAAGGAGTTCCAATTATGGGATAAAATGCTGAAAAATAACCTCTACGTAGTTTAATGGATTTATATTCCCAATTAAGCCTATTAAGAATGTCCCAATCTGTTTCATCTGCAGCGCCAACTACAAATTGTGTAGTCTGTCCAGCAGGTAATTGTTTTGCCTTGTTATATTTCAATTCACAAGTTTGATTAGATATTTCATTATATAGCTGTGTATCAAATGATTGAATTTTATCAACTTTTTCCCAATCACTGAATTTTTTTTCTGACACATCTCGAATCCATTCTTGTCTCTTTAGTATGTCAGTTTTTAGGTTTTTTTGTTCTGCAATTTCTGATAGATGGTTCTCTGTAGGAGATTCAAGGTTTATACTCATTCTATCAACATACTGAGCTGCTCTCTGAATTATATTCCTTGATGCTCCAGGAAGGCATTTAAAATGAATATATCCGCGAAAATTATATTTTTCTCTTAAAAGAATAACTGCTTGAAGCATTTTTTCCATAGTCTCGTCTGCATTTTTAGTTATCCCAGATGAAAGAAACATGCCCTCAATATAATTTCCTAAATATAGATGCATAAATGCTCTGGCATATTCTTCTGGTGTAAGACTCATCTTCCTTCTATTAGCCTTATTAAAACAATATTTGCAATTAAATATGCAAGCATTAGAAAATAAAACTTTAAAAAGAGAAATGCATCTCCCATCTGGGGTGAAACTGTGACATATCCCACTTAAAAGAGTAGAACCAAAATAAGAATTTTTAATCCTCTTTAAATCTTTATTTGAAAGTTTTGAATTTGATGCACATCCACTTGATGCACATATATCATATTTTCCCGCTGTACCTAAAACTCTAACTTTTTCTAAGAGGGATGGCATTTCAACATTTAATAAAAATTATTAATTTATTTTTCTGAGATTTGCAGCTTTAAAATATGGAATAGTATAGACAAATAAAAAACTATGAGATAAAGGATTTATTATGAAACTAATAATATTTCCTTTTAGTATAATTAAAAAAAAAAAGAGAGAGTTTTGGGTTAAAGAATTGCTGTTTTTCGCTGAAATAGAAGAATACCTAGGATTATTAGACCTACTCCCCATACAGCGACCCATATTAAATTTACTCCAACTGGAACAAATGCAGTGCTTCCGTATAACATTACAGCGCCCATTGCTTCTGCTGCTAAAGATGTAGGTATAAAACCTATAATTGGAGCGGTAAGTAATCCCCCTAAAAACTGGAGGGGTAAAATGATAAACCATGCAAGTCCTCCTGCAGAGCTTGCAGTTTTTACGAATGATGCAAGGAGTAAACCAAATCCAAGGGAAGTAAAGGCAACTAAAAACGGAATAAAGAATAACAAAAAGATGTTTGCATTAGGATGGAAGGATGCTCCGAATAATAAAGTCAGAAGAAGCATTATTACAATTTGTATTGCTGCAACTATCAATTGAGAAAATAATCCTGATAATAATATTGTTTGACGTGAAACAGGCGTAGTAATTAAGCGTTGTAGTGTTCCTGATTCTTTTTCATCGGCAAAATGGCCTGCTAGTTGAGAAATTAGTACAATAGGAGCTAAAATTATTATTCCTGGTGCAAATAAATTATAAACTTCTAAACCATATGCAAACCTTAATAAGAGAATAAAAACTAAAGGGTAACCGAAAATCCAAATTAACTGACTTAGCTCACGAATCATTGATTTGAAGTTTTTTACAGTTAAATGCCAAAGTTGTTTGGTAACTTTGGGTTTCATTTTTAGCTTCATTAGTCTCTCAACCTCCTACCTGTTAAATCAATAAAAACATCTTCTAAAGTATTTTTACGGACAGAAATATCTTCCATTTTAACTTTTACAACATCCATGATTTCTGAGACACGTCTTAATCCGTCAAGAGCGTTTAGAACTATCCTATGTTTTCCAACTTGTTTGCCCCATCTTACAAAATCTAAGGTTTTTGCGCGCTCAATAATTTCTTCTCTCTGTTCTATCTCTTTAATCTTAAATTCTAATATATCTCCTTCTCCTAATTTTCCTTTTAATTCATCTGGAGTACCTTGGGCAATAATTTTTCCATGATCAATTATAACAAGCTCATCCGAAAGATCATCTGCTTCCTCCATATTATGTGTGGTTAAAATTATAGTACATTCTTTCTCTTGAAAATCTCGGATAAAATCCCATACCACCCGTCGCGACTGAGGATCAAGACCCGCTGTGGGCTCATCAAAAAATAGCAACTCTGGTTCATGGACAACAGCCATTAATACATTTACTCGGCGTTTCATTCCACCTGAGAATCCTTTGACTAAAGAGTTTGCTCGATCCAACAGATTCATTTTACCTAACAATTCATCAGTCCTTTCTTTATAATCTTTTTTTGCCATCCCATGCATTTGGGCAATTAAATGAATATTCTCTCTTGCTGTTAGACGTGGATAAACCACAAGTTCTTGAGGACATAAACCAATCCTTCTTTTAATCTCACTTGCTTCTTTTTTTACATCGAATCCTAAAACTTTAGCATCTCCACTGGTTGGATTTAAGATTGTAGATAACATTCTGATAGTTGTTGTTTTTCCCGCACCATTTGGCCCAAGAACACCAAATAGAGAACCTTTAGGTATTTTTAAATCTATTCCATCAACAGCGTGTATATCGCCAAAATAGTTTTTCAAATCTATAGTTTCAATCGCATATGACATTAAATTCACATGTTTTATATAATTTGTATTATAGTATTCATTCTATATTATTCTATATATAGTATGAAATACTATTTAAATTTTCATTTGATTTAGAAGAGTGTGTCAGTATTCTTCTTTTAATTATAATAAGTTTTCCATCCTCAACTTGAAAGTAAAATTTTAATCTAAAAGCTTTTACATAAAAAAAAGTTTTGAACTCTTATAAGATGAGTATATATCTAATTTTAATTCCAATTTTTTTTTCTAGTATGGTTTATGGCATCATAGGGTTTGGAGATGCCCTGATATTAATCCCTATCATTTCTCCAGTAATAGGGGTAAAAGCATCAGTAATTTTAGTGAATTTTTGGGGAACCTTTCCCGCTTTACTTAATTTCATTAAATATCGAGAATTTTTAGATAAAGGGTATTTCCTCCGATTCTTATCTTTAGGTGTACCTGCTACAATTCTTGGAACGTACTTAATAATAAATATTCAAACAGAATGGATAGAATTAATTTTTGGAATTTTCGTTTTTATATATTCTTCAATAAAGCTTATTCAATATATTAGAAATCCAATTAAAAACGATTTAAAAAATCAAATAAACTCAACATCCCCAATTATATTTATTGGTGGATTCTCGTATGGATTACTGACTGGTATAATAAGTGCGGCTGGACCTCTAAACGTAGCATTATTAGAAAAAACTGGACATTATAAAGAGAATTTCATTGAAAATTTTGGAGCAATTGGAACTGTTTTGTCGATATCTAGAATTCCATTTTACTTCATTGGAAATGTTTTTCCTTATGATTTATTTTTAGTTTTTTTATTTGCATTTCCTTTGATTTTCGTTGGAACTAAGCTTGGTCATAAAATTACTCCCAAAATCCCCTTAAAAACGTTTGAGATTCTCATTTTTTGTTTTCTTCTATTAATAGGTATTAAAACAATAATTACTTCCATTTTTGGCTTATTTTATTAATTTAAATGGAACAATAAAAAATTAAAAAAAAATTACTTCAAATTCTTCTCCTTGCTTTTCTCCTTACTACTATGATGCCAATAATGCTTGATATCATTAGAGCACTTAAAACAATATTTATAGTTATCATATAGTTATCCCAGAATCTAAAAGGTGGGTAGTAACTTTCATCATATTTAATACCAATAGTTAACATATATATTTTTCTATTATTCCAATCCCAAATAGCACTTTTTCCTCCATAAATATCTGAAATCTGTGCTTCTCCATAATAATTCCCAATTGTAGAAAAAATAGGAAGTTTTCCTAAGACTCTAAACTCTACACTTCCAGTTGTATTTCCATTCCAAGTTTTACTTGTATTCAAATAATAGAATATGGAAATTCCACTCCAAGAATTTAAAGGGTCATTTATCAAACCACTGAATTCATAACGAATTGTGTATGATTCGATTTCTAAAGTCGTAAGATTAGCTTGAATTAACGTAATTGGATTAGTAATATGGAATATTGGTATAAAATCCAAATCTATTTCGGTAGTATTTACAGTTCCTTCAGTAAAGTTATATAAATTAAAATCGATCTCAGTTTTATTTAGTTTTACGCTAAAATTAGATTTAATAACCTCAATCCCTAATGAAAATGGAAGGATTAGCCTTATATTAGAATTATTTTCAGGATTAAAAAACGTGTAATTTGCATCAAAATTAATACTGATTTTATCAGGGTAATTAGTTGAATTAATTATAACTAACACATTGCTATTTATTAAATTTAGAGATAATGTTCGGTTAGGAATTATTTCACCTATAAATTGGTCTGAAAACAAAGGAGGAGGAGGAGCTGTTATTTTGGGAATGGAAATAATGAAATTAGCCAATAATAATATAAAAGTAAAAATTAAAGAAATCTTTTTATTCTTCTTGATGTTTTTACACATTTTACTCATGCTTTAGAATTCAAAGAAAACTTTTATATCTATTATCAAAATCTAATTCAATTCTAAGATTAAGAAATTTAAAATTCTTGTCTTTTACTCAGAAGATGATTTTTAAAAAAAAAAAAAGAAATTTTTTTTCGATAGAATTTATCACATTCCCTTTAATCTAACACCCAATAACATAAGAAGCCATGCTACGCCAACTAATGCGAAAGCTACGATATTATCATATGGAAAGCTTATATACCCAAGATAAACAAGGATGAATATAACTATACCAGCTAACCATAATAAAAAGGATAAGATTACAGTTGCTTTACTCGGAGGAGTCCATCCCATATTTTTTCACCATTTATTTTTTTCTAAGGGTAGTATATTTCTACCTTTAGTTCTATTTAAATATTCTAATTTAAAATTATAAATTTATATTCATTTAAAACTTAATAATAACTACAAAGAAATTCAAGTGATAAAGATGCCTAGATCAAAATTGGAAATCGGATCCTTTTTCATGGTAATTATGGCATGGTATATCATAGTAATGTCAGTATTATGGATATTCTTAACTGAAATAATGTTTGTCAGTGATTTCGCAGTCTTTACAGGTACTACATATGCTGAATATCTGAATAGCGACCCAATATATGCTCAAATGTATATTATAACCAAAAAATTAATTGGATTCATATTTTTAGCGAGTGGTATTTTCGTTTATTTTATCAACCAAAAGAGCTATCGTAAAGGTGAAAAATGGGCATGGTACGCTCTTCTACTTGGCGGTAGTATACCTTGGGCGACTTTTATTGTTTATAAAATCTACATTGGTTATTATGGGGGCAGTATGTTTATATTTGTCATTGGAGCTGCGCTTCTTGTGTTAGGTTTAGCTATTCCTGCTAAGGAAATTCTAAGTAAATAACAATTTTTTTTTAATTTCTATAATTCTGGTTATCAATATTAGATGAATTAAATAAAAATATTAGAAAATTTAAAGTAAAGTTAATTATTTATGTATTCTTGATTTTTACAATGCATAAACGCAGATTAAATGAAATTGAATACATAAATTGGACATTGGGTCAACCATACAATATTTCGATGTCAACTACAGTCAGGGGGAATCTGCACGAAGGTACGTTACGGAGTGCCTTGGATAAAATTCAACAAAAACATCCTTTACTTCAAGCGCAATTAATGGTTGATACAAATGAACGCCCATATCTCATTTGGGGAAAAGTTGGTAAAATTCCAATAGAAATAATACCAAGAACTGAAGAGAAACAATATGAAAAAATTATTGAAAAGGAATTTATAACTCCTTTTGAAATTGGAACTAATTGCTCACTTCCGTTAATTAGAGTGAAAGTATTACTCTCAAAGGCAGTATTTGATTTAATTATAACAATGCAACATGTTATAGCTGACGGTATGTCGATGGTATTTCTATTCAAGGATATTCTTGATTTCATGACTAAATCAGGAAAAAAAGTTAAACCACAAGAAGTAGTAAAGATTATTGAGGACATTCTACCTTCTTATTATCAAAAAGCAATACCAAAAACTCCAAAAAAGTTTAATAGAGCAATCTGGTTTATGAAAAGGATTGTAAAAATTTATAGGTTTAAGGAGAGGTTGAAAAAAGATTCTCCAACAAAAAAAAGTCTAATATTTGAAGATTTTAATAATAAGAAGTTTAAGACGATTGCTTGGATTTTAACTGAGGACCAATCCCAAACTTTAATTAGAAAATGTAAAGAAAATAATATAACGATCCAAAGTGCATTATGTACATTATTCCTCTCAGATTTTCCAGTTATTAATAATCCTGTTAATTTAAGGAAGAGATTGGCATATAATGTTGGACAGTCAGTTGGTTGTTTTGCGGGTGGATTACTCATTAAAAAAAAATATAAAAAAAGAGAAGATTTTTGGAAAAATGCCAGAAAATATCATAAAAAGTTAACTAAAGGACTCCAAGATAAAAATTTATTTAAGATTTTCAAAATGATTTCAAGAGCAGTTCCACTAGAATCCTTACAGAAGTCTGCTTCAATATATCTTGAATTAGTAAGTAAAAGCCAACCTTTTGGCGTTACAAATCTCGGATCCTTAGATAAGTTTAATATTTTATTAAGATCTAATGAATTTACGGTCGAGCATATATATGGAGGAGTCTCCTCAGGAATATTAAATGCTCTTATTTTAGCGATTTTTACTATTGAAAATAGGATTCATTTTCACTTTCATTACTATAAACCCCCTCATACTGGAGAGGAGATTGAAAAATATGTTTCTAATGCTATGAAAAAATTAGATAAGGCACTAGAAAGTTAAACTTTATTTTACGGAATAAAATAAAAAATAAAAAAAGATAATATTGTAGATTTTCTTAAAATGTAAACTATAATAGTCTTAAGAATCTTTGAATCTGGGATTGAATTAAAAGTAATTGGATATTTCTTGCACCACCAATGACTTCTTCTATTTTACTTACATCTGTTAATTCATCTACAAGTGTGTTATCTGTAACGCTTACACCACCCATGTGTTGCTGAACTTCATAGCAGATCTCGTGTGTAAGTTTGGCCACATAATACTTTCCTTGAGATGAAATTGAAGCAACCCATTTTTCTGCTTCTTTTGAAGGTTGTTCAGCAAATAGGATTTTCTCATCGTAGATTGTGGCAGCTTGTAAAGCTAATGATGTCGCTGCTGTAGCTTTGGTTAATAAATCTGCTAAACCGTATCCTACTCCTTGATATCTAATTACCGGTTTGCCAAATTGTTCTCTTAAGTTAGTATAAATGATGCCGTTAATTAATCCTGCCCAACATATCCCAATGCCAGAACCCATTATACTTAGGCGTTCGGGAACTAATCCTTCGAAAAGACGTACATATCCAAGTCCTTCATCGGCAAGGATATAGTCTTTTGGAACTTTAACATTATCAAGTAAAGTATGCGCAATATGAACTCTTGGAACTGAATTAATTTTTAACCTCTCAGTTTTTACTCCAAATTCGCGTGCTATCATACCTTGAACCATTGTATCTCTTGGTTGCCCGGTGTCATAAACGCCATAACAACAAAAATAATCTGCTTTAGGTCCATTTGTAGTGAAACATTTCTCTCCATTGAAAATAACTCCATCATCAGTTTTTGTACACACAGTTGTTAAATTGACCGCATCAGATCCTCTTTGAGGTTCGGTAATTCCAATACATCCAACTTTTTGTCCAGAGAGTAATTCATCTCGTACTTTATAAATAGTATCTCCAGTACCACCATGATGATAGTAATGGAAGGTTGGGTTTGCGCAGAGAATCCCGCTAGCGACTCGTCCCAATTCTAATTGAGGGTCTAAAAATGAAATGTGAGTACCAAGTAAGATCTCTTTCTTCATTCCATATGGTTTAAAATCATTCCATTCATTAATCCTCTGCATATAACCTCTTTTACCAAGTTCGGGAAAAAGTACATAAACATCTTTTGATTTATCAATTTTTGGTTCTAAATCTACACAGAATTGTTGCAATTCTTCGCAATATTTACGTTCTTCTTCATTTAACATTGGAAAGACATTATCGTTGAATATTTTAAATGTATTTTCCAATGTCATATTTTCAAGAATTTTATCATCAATAATTTTCTCTTGCATTTTCATTTTCGTCAACTTCAACTAAAAATAGTGATTTTGAAAGAATTTATTATAATTAGTCTAAATTTTTTATTACAATTAAAGTTTAAATAAAAAGTAGAGAATTCAAAGAGTAAACCTTTAGTTTTTTATATCTAAATATAATTCTTTTTTATAAAATTTTGAACTCTTTTAATTTCATCTAAATGAGTTTCTTTTTTTGCAAAAATATAGAATCGTACGTCCGGTCCTGTACCACTCGGTCTGAAATAGAGAGTAGAATCATTACTTTTAAGCTGATAAATATCAATTTGAAGGTTATTATCAGATAATGCTTGTACACTATAATCTTTTCCTTCAATTGTAATCATTTCTCCATCATGTTTCTGAAAGTTATTCATTATTTTGATTTTCTCCTCATCAACAGCATGAATTGTTTGGTTAATCCCTTTTATAGACCAATCAATTGCTTTAGAAATGACATAACCTCTACATATGAGTTCTGTTATTAATACTAAAGCAGGGACAGGGTATTTATCCGCTATAATAGCAAGATCAGTATTAAAATTATATTTCCTTTCATTACTTTTCGAAACATTTAAAATATTCAGTGTATGACCTCCACTCTCTTCCCAAAATACCATTAAAAACGATTCTTTTTCTATTTTTTGAGTTTCCATCAAATGAACGATTTGTTGTTTAAGAGGAGTTGCATTATTAATTTTGATTAAATTTTTATTCTCATCTTCGAAATAAAGAATTGCGGTATCAATTTTTGATTGATCAACTTCTATTCCAGTAAGAAAGTACATAATAATTCCCAGATGTTTATATCCAACACCAGTTAAGATATTTAAGAAGCTAGTGTCATCTCCTCTTAAATCACTTGGAATAGTTCGAACATTTATAATCTTTTTATTATATTCCTTTGCTAATATATTATGCATTGCTGAATAAATCTCATTTGGAATATAAAAGAAGAATTTTCCATTTTGTTTAACATACAATGCTATTCTGTCTCTATCAGCATCTAATAATAATGCTAAATTTGAATTAACTTGGTTCATTATTTTTTGTAGTTTTATTTCACTAATTTCTTTTAGTGGATTGGGTGGATCAACCTCTTCTTCTATTAACGTCACCTTTGCTCCAAGTTGTTTAAATAGGTTGACAATCCCTCTAGCTTTACCCAGATATGGCCAAATTACAATATTTTTTCCCTTTAAACTTTTTATCTCTATAATTCTTGATAAGAGTTGAATAGTATAATCGTTATTTAGTTGTTCCGCATCAATTTGTATGGGGCTATACTCAGATTTAAAATAAATCTCATTAACCTTTAATGCCCTCTTTGAAATATTTTTGAACAAATCACCTGACATTGGAATTGGATAGTCAATGTAAAATTTAATCCCATTCCAAGAGAAATCATTATGAGAGGCCGTTAAAACGATTATTAAATTTATGTCTTTTAATAACGAAACTGAGGCAGCACCATAAGGTGATGATAATCTCGATTCTTTAGGATCATCTTTTTGATAAAAGATCTCATAGCCGTCGTAGGCAAATATTTTAGAAGCATAATTTAATAAAATCTTTCTACTTGGGCGATCATCCGTAACAATTAAAACATTTAAATTTTGAGCTTGTTTCATTTCTTTAAATACTTGACTAATTGCTTTAAAGACTCGTAGGAATAAAAATAATTTATGTTTAGTTAAAACATATTTTTTGTGACCATTTTCTTCTATTATATCAATAAGTTGAATTCTCAATCCAGAAGTTGGAGCAACAAGTGGATCAATTAAATTTATTTCTTCTTCACTTAATTCTGGTAATTTTAAAGTACTAAAATCCTCATAGGTATCAAATTTAATTTCTTCAATTTCAAATTTTAGCAATTTTATAACCATCAAAATAATGAGTTAATATCGAAGAGTATTTAAAATATTAAATTTTTTATGGATTTCTTGCTAAACACATAGAGTTATAAAACTAGAGATACCCAGTCTAAAATCTAATACATTTTTAGCTTGGAGGATAAATTTTATTTATGGCTTCCCTTAAAATTGCATGGATTTTTTCTCTATATACTGGGTTGATAGCAATCATCCCATGAACTTTAATTATGGGATGTCTATCACCTTCCGAAAGTATTCTCTCACAGAATTTAGGAGTTAATCGATTAGGCAAGTCTTGTTTATTTGCTATACCTATAACTAAAGTATCTTTATAATATTTATCCAAAATGTCTCTTATTATTTCTTTACTATGACTCACATTTTCAAAACTAGAATCTAACACGAGAAGAGCCACATCTGTACTATCAAGAAGGCTTTTCCATAGTGATCTAAAATTACTTTGCCCTGCAAAATCCCAGAATACGATAGAGCGAAGAATATCATCAAATCCATCATAGGAAGTGATATCTACATTTATGGTTGGAACATATTCTAAGTCAATATTCTTCCCACATATGAGGTGTAATAGCGTTGTCTTACCAACTCCACCCACTCCGATAATTGAAACCTTAATTGCTCCAAGGATAATGTTATCTATTTCTCTTTCAAATTCTGTAAAAATAGCGCGATTTCCAGACCAACTACCATTAGAAAGAATAGTACCATATTTTTCTATGAATTTTCTTCTTATAGTTGTAATTTTTGAGTTAATATTAGCATCATCCTCATCTAAATCCGCACATACTACAATAATTATCTCATCAATAATCGTATAATAATATTTAAATTCATCGGTTGCGGTTGATCTAATTTCACTTTGACTTATTTCTTTTATAAACCCTGAAAATGCACTTAAAAAACCAGCTAAGAGATCTCTATCTACATCAGAGCTACCATAATTCCGAAAAATCAGGCTTTTGCCATCCCTCGTGAGTAGATTTAGATACTGAATCAACTTTTTTACTTGAGAAATTTTTTATAATTGTATAATATTAATTAAATAATAACTTAAGATTAAAAATAATTTTTTATTGATTTCTTATTTTTATTCCTAGGGAAATTTACTATTAAAAGATTTAATGAATGAATCTAGATGACCGACTCAGTAAATCTGAATGAAGAAGATATTATTAAATTCATAAAAGAGACTAATGAAAAACTGACAAATTTCTCATCTATCCTTGAAAAATTTGGACTAGATATCATAACAAAAATGGGACAAACGAATCTTAAAGTGAATATGCTCACCGATAAAATAAATGAATTACATAAAGCTACATTAGATATTAAGAGCTTGTCCCCTCAACTAAATAACATAATTGAAACTCAAAACAACTTAGAAAATGAACTTGACCTAATTAAATCATTAATTGCCAATTTGCGAACAATCTCACCTAAACCTGAATTAGCAAGTAATGAAATACATAGAGATGAAGCCGCAACTGACAAAAAAGAAACAATAATTGAAAACTTGAATAATTTAAAACAAGAATTAAAGACTCTAAATGACCCTCAAGTTGTAAAGTCGACATTAGAAAAAATAAAGGAAGATATATTTGATTTTACAGGAGGACATCGTATTTGCAACGAAATTTTGAAAGTAACCAATCGTTTAAACACAGCTAAGTCGCTTTCCGTTAAACTTGATCAAAGTAACCCTAAATCCGAGACCATTGAAGACCATCTAAATGAAAAAATAACTTTTTGGATAAATAAATTAATGGTTAAGGACAAGAAAGTAGTTTAAAATATTTTATATAAATTAGGATAATTAATATTTTCTATAGTCGACACGTGGGAGCTTTTCAATTGGATACGGAAGTGTAGCATCGCTAGGGATAGGATCGATGTAAAATTTCCGGAATTTTGGAAGCTGCATCCTACAAACAGAATTTTTATGATCATATGCTGGATGTTGGACCATCTTAAACCAGATTTTCTTTAAAGATTCTTCTCTTATATTACCAAAAGAAATTGGTGTAAAATCACAAGGAGCGATATCTCCATAGGCTGAGGCATACAATTGAATATTTCCTGCTAAACACCCAATTCCAGCAAGATATGCTTCTAAAGAATTTTGCCATGCTTGCGATGAAAGCGGAGGAATTGTTCCTTTTCTAAAATGTTCAGCAGAATATAGGTGAATTTCTTCACGCTGTTCTGGAGTCAGAATTTCATCTGTATTTTTCAACATACTTCCTGTAGGAACACCATCAAAAAGAATTATATTTTGAGCACCAATTCTCATTCCAAACTCATGTAACTTTTTATACATCTTTCTTTCAGTATGTGAACGGATTGCGTAAGAAGAAAGACCTACAAGTATTCCTTTTGATTTTGCTTTCTTAAATCCCTCAATAGCAGCATTAAAAATTCCGGGCATTTTTCTTAAATTATCATGTTCTTGGGGATTTGGGCTGTCAATACTTACAAAAAGGGAATAAAGGCCAGCATTGGCTAATTTTTCTACATTTTCATCACTAAGATATTGTCCATTTGTAAACATTATTGGCATTGCCTTTTTCTGGTTCACATGAGAAATAAGTTCGAATATGTCTTCCCGAAGGAGAGGTTCTCCTCCAGTAAAGGCAATTATAGTCACTCCTAATTTTTGTGCGTCATCAATAAGTTTTTTAGCTTCTTTTGTATTGAGCTCTTGTACATCTTCCCTAAAATTTCTCCCTGCGCTACAATGTACACATTTACATTGACATCTATATGTAACCGCAAAAGTCATGGCTATAGGAAAAGAATAACCGAGTAAGAAGTTTTTTATAAGTCCTTTTAGTGCACGAAATTGAACTCTACTTCCAATGGGGGGTGCGAAGGTGTTTGAAACAATCTTTCCTTTCCATCTTCCAACTATAGTATTTTTATAAAAGTTTGACTGAAACAAAATCATTAAAACTATGCTAAGTCTATCAACTATAGGGTTTAAGAGTCCAGTACCGATAACTTCTCCAGTCTCAAGCCTTTTATAACTTATCATTTTTCTGCCCAAGAACTTCCAAAAAATTTGTTCTCTAGCTATGGACATAATTATCCTCTAAAACTCTTTTTATTAAACCTTATCCTTTCATCTTAATAAATGTTTCTAAATAGCATTTATTACAATTGAGTTATATTTTTCTTTAAAGGTTCTTCTATACTAATAGTAATGCAATTGAAAAATTAAATATTAGTTAAATTTAATCTAAAAAAATTATTGAACAAAATGTCAAATTTGATCTAATTATATATGGTAGTGATTGAAATTTCAACAATGCATGAATAAAAATTAGATATTAGCCTATTAATATAAAAAATAATTTGTATGCTAATTCAACTATTTCATGAAAATATGGACAATCTAAATAATCAAAATCATAAAGGAAATAGTTAATAAAAAATTCTATTTTAATTCTTCCTTGAATTTATATAGTAATTCGGCTATTTTATGGAAAATAAGTTTTACATTATCTCCTCTTAATGCAGAAGTTTCGAAATACGGAGCATTTAATTTTTCAGAGAGATGTTCTGCCATTGGCATAATAATTTTCCGATCATCTTTTAAATCTATTTTATTACCAATTAAAATACGTGGAATTCCACTAAGTCCGTATTTCACTGCAGTTGAATACCAATTATTAATATTGGAAAAAGTACTTGACCTTGTAATATCAAAGACTAGTATCATAGCATCTGCACCATTAAAGTAGGGACGATGGAGCATATAGAATTGTGGTTGACCAGCAACATCCCAGAACATTAAATTAACGACGACTTGTTCCTCTAAATTTATGATTTCTTTTAAAATATTTACACCAACCGTGGGAAGATACTTCTCCTCGAATTGATTAGTGGCAAATTTAGTAAGAAGGCTTGTTTTTCCTACAGCAGGATCTCCGATTACAATAACCTTATAGATACTCTCGGTTTTGCCTTGAAACACTATATCGCTATTATTCATAGTTCATTCTTTTTGAGATTAATTTTATTGATTATATTAAATATGTTGTTCAAATTTAAAAATTTTAATGATTCTTTTCAATTTTTAAAGTTTATGACTTTTTTCACTTGAAATAGTGACGTTTTAGATTTTTCTCTTGCAATAAAATAGATTTTATTCAATGTAAATTTTATTTCATGCCACTTAGTTTCAAGTTGCTGAATAATCTGAAGTAAAAATTTCTTTCCTTTAATTTGTCCAACGCTTAAATGAGGTGTAAAACCACTTTTATATAAATTCACGTCATTACAGTCGGGTACTAGTATCTGGATATTCTTTTGGAGGTTCGTTATTGAAAATTTGGGTTCTGGTGCAATCCATATTGTAAAATTC
The DNA here is from genome assembly GCA_048887145.1 of Candidatus Hodarchaeota archaeon. Classification (GTDB taxonomy): domain Archaea; phylum Asgardarchaeota; class Lokiarchaeia; order Sigyniarchaeales; family SOKP01; genus SOKP01. The sequence continues at coordinate 18,302 of JBHLKA010000006.1, read as the reverse complement.
TGGTGTGTATGACTAAAATATTTAAATGATTTCAAGTTTATTTCAAATGGCTTTATTTGTTTACATACTGCAGAAAATTCTTGTTCTAAAGTATTATATTCTGATTCTGGACGAAATGGATATATTAATGAAATATGGGGCATCCACCTATTAATCTGACGATCATATTGTTTTCGAATTTCTTGTATTGGTTCCCACTTATCTTCAGGAGGGATTATTACAACAGCTGAAGTATATACTTTTTTCATAAAACATGAGAAAATAAGAAAGCGCAATTAAAAGACTTTTTTTGAATCAGATTCGTATTTTCTTAAGAAAGATATAAGATTTTTATTTAATCATTGTTATTTAGTTAATGATTATGCACATTAAACATAGACATTATATTCAGAAATCTGAAATTAAAGCCTTAAAAGAAGATGTTTTAAAGCAATATGATGAAAAATTTTTGAACCAAGTATTTCCCAAGAAGTCTAATATTGAAGTAATTCAAACAGAGAAGGGAGATATGTTGTTCGTTATTAATAAAGAGTTAAAACTATGGAAAACTGAAGATGATGGCTATATACCTGTCTTAACCTTTCTATTGAATAATAAAGTAAAAATTAAAACTATTGTAGTTGATATGGGTGCTATTCGTTATGTGGCGAATGGAGCTGATGTTATGCGTCCTGGAATTACCCAAATTGACCCCTCTATAAGAAAAAATGATATAGTGCAAATTGTCGACGAAACACATGATCGCGCTATAGCAGTCGGAAAAGCTATGTATAATGCCCAGGAAATAAAGACAAGGGATTCAGGTAAAGTAATTAAAAATTTACATACTATTCAAGATAATATTTGGGAATTTGAAAAGAAGTTTAGATAAATTCTTCTCTCAGAATTGGTATAACGATCTCTTTTTGTTGGATTAAAGAATTATCAAAATCTTTACTTTTAATATCACAAGAATCAAATTGATAACTTCTAAAGAGACTCATAATCATTCTTAAGCCACTTTCACAAAATTCTCCTTCATCGCTTCCTTCTGTGAGTTTCATTAATTTTATGATGGAATTCATTTTCCAGATGATTTTATCGTTCTCAACGTTATTGGTTTTAATGAAACTATCATATAGATTCATATAAAAGTCATATTCGCTAACCATATTTAATAATACCTTCCCTTAATCCATAGCTCCTTTTCTATTAACTCAAAAAATGGTAATCAATTAATATTTTTAAAGCAGACTTTTTCATCCAAATATCGTTCCTATGTATCAAACTTCCACTGGAAATTTTTTTAAGATGACCCCAAATAATTCTTTTTTAGTAGTTACTGCTATTGATTTTACTTTGTGATTTAAATATAAATTTACAGTTTTTTTGATCATGAGTTATTTAAGTGATATGAGAAGAGTTAAATTTACGTAATATCAAGGTATACTCTCGATAACACACTATTCTATAATTGAACTTTATCTTATATCATTTGGATACTACTCACGGGGTCATGATACCATATATCAAGATGACTCCATAGTATATATACAAATAAAACAAAAAGGATGTGTGTGTAATAAAATGAGTATGTATAGGAGCTATCTTCTAAAGAATCAATTTTGGGCAAAAAAAGGAAATGAAAAAGGGAATGATTTAAGCGGAGAGAAAATATTTATTAAGCACGACTCTGAGATAGGTGGTATTTATGCAATCATTAACAATAACGAAAGAAAAGGAGTCAAGATCATTGTTAATGGTGAAGAGCATTGGTTTAATAATTTTGATAAACTTGATACATTTTTAAGCAGGTTAAAGCAGAGAGAAAATGATTTTATAAAGATTCTTAGAAGAAAAAATATATCTCAGAAACTTAGGAGATTGGATATTTAAAGTAATCTTTCTTTCAATATTTTTAATTTAAAGTAAGTGAAATATTTGATTGATAAAAATAGATATATTAATTAAAGAACTTAAAATAAAAGTTATTACTCTTACTTATCGTTAGATCTTTTGTCTCTAATTTTATCCATAAATTCAGGCGTCATGATTTTGACACCTTCCTCCTTAGCAGCTTCAATGCAACCTTTTATTGCCGTTTTAAGAAAAATTCTCGGCAAAGATTAAGGCTCCAATAAAATGATTTTTATTCAGAATTATCAGTCAGGAAAAGAATTCAATTAATCTTATTTATATTGAAAATTCTGTAAAAATTTTACAAATCGGTAATTTTAATTTTAATTATATATTTCAAAAATAAAATTAAATTAAATAATAACAATCTTTTTTTTAATATAAATAGGGGTTATAAATTTGCAAATGGAAGATAATATGGGTTCAATCGTGTTCATCTTTGCGTATTTGGTAATTATCTGGATATTTCTAATAAAACTCATTATAAAGAGACTTACAAAAGGAAAAACTATTCATACAGATAAAGCTTGGAAATGGACTTTCGCAGCTTATTTTTTACTAGGTTTTGGAGATCTCTTTCATTTAGGATTTCGCATTTATGTATTTTTCGCAGGCTTAGGTCCTGATGAATTATTTACAAACCTAGCCATAGGATCTGGATATATAATCTCTGGCTTAACAATGACTTATTTTTACATTGCCATTTTTCATGCATGGTCGAATATTTACGGAGATAAATACTCGAATCCTTCTAAGATAAAAATTTTTACTATAATCTTATATAGTGCGTTCATTTTACGCTTGGTATTAATATTTTTACCTTTTAATCACTGGTTTGAAGGAGATGCAACTGTAGATTTTGGATTTGATTTTAGAATAATTACAGCTATTCCAATCTATATTATAGGGATTCTTAGTGTTAGTTTATTATTCAAAGATTCAAAAACAGAGAAAAATGAATTTACTGGGATTAATATTAATCTAAATAAAGGAAATTACATGGCTTCAATATGGTTTGTTGTCTCTTATGTTTCATATAGTATTACGTTATTCTTAGTTGCAATATTTCCATTAACTGGACTTTTTATGATACCAAAAACTATTGCATATTTAGTAGCGTTTTATTACCATTATAAAAACATGTTGAACCGTTAGATTTAATAAATCTATCAATTTATTTTTTTTACTTTCAAATCCTTTTTTTAAAAAAAAAAAAAAATTTGTTTTTTGTGTTTTTTAACATATTTTACTCTAACTTAGGTAAATAAATTCCAATGAAATAGAACAAGAGTGCAAAGAATAAATCCACCTGGGTTATAATCATAACAAGAAATGATTGTGTCATCCCGTATATTGTCATCAAAATATAATAAATCAAAAATGCTAGCGCTCCTAATCCGAGAGAAAATAATTCTTTTCGTCTCTTTGTTGTTCTTTGTCCCATTTTAAAAAAGCTAATAGCTAGGAATAAATTAATTAATAATCCATAGATTGCCATAAACATATATGTAGTAATAACCGTTGAGCGCCCCCCATAAGTATAGTTAGATGGTATTAAAATCCAGATCATTAAAGCTACTCCAAGAAATTCTCGAAGATATTTCCATACTTTATTAACTTCTGTAAATTGGGCATGAAATAAGAGATTAAAAAGAATTCCTGCAACAATAAACACTTTACCATACATACTTGCATCATTATAAAAATTAGTGGTTACACCATTTACAACTGAATCATAATGTCCAATTAGGTGGAAAGCCATAGCAATTGTAAATGAAATATAATTTAAAACTAAGTATAAAGCTGCTCGTTTTTTATGTTTAAAATAATTTACTAATGTGCTAATTGTAAATAATGCTAAGATTAAGATTTCAATAGAAATAATCCAAACCATTATAAAATGTTGATTAGTATCCATAATACTAAAATCAAATTCTTTTTATTTAAAATTTAATTTTTACAAAAAGGTAAATACAATAAGGAAAAGCTCTCTGAATAACTTATTAATAAATATAAGTTATTATTGATTATTTTTTGTAAATTGGTTGAAGTCCGGATTGGAAATGACGTAATCGTAACTTAGCACCACGAGAAACTCTAACTTTGGGAATTTGATCTCGATTCTTATATAGTTCCGTAATTGCTGCAACAGCATAATCGATATGTGAAGAATCATAAACATTTCGAGGAACTGCAAATCGTACTAGATTTAAAATTCCTTTCCGTTCTTCTGGTGTTTTATTATCCCATTCAAAAGCAAAAGGTCCTAGTTCAGCAGCTCTTATACCATAATGCCTTATTAATTCAATTGTCAACCCTACTCCTCCAAAATCGTCGATTTTCATATCTGACCCTTCAAAAAATTTATCCATATTAAGATAAACTGCATGACCGCCAGCAGGGAGCACTACAGGGATTCCATTATTAGCTAATTTTCCTGCAAATTCCCTTACTTGATGGATTCTCTCATTTAAATATTGTTCTTTTATTATTTCATATAGACCTGTGGCAAGAGCAATTATATCTCGTCCTGATAATCCCCCATATGAATCATTTCCAAAAGTAAGAATTTGTTTTTCTTTCAATTTAATTCCAATATCCCCATCAATTGAAAATTTTCGATGGAAAGCACCTTTATCTCTAAAAAATAATCCCCCTCCTATATTTGCCAAACCATCTTTTTTAAAACTTATTGTAAATCCATCAACATAAGAAAACATTTCTTGTACAATAGTTGGTATTGATTTTTTTTGGTAACCTACTTCAAAATTTTTAATAAAAATCGCATTTTCTGCAAAACGGCAAGCGTCAAAGAACAATGGAATCTCATATTTGTTAGCAATTTGACTCACTTCTTTAATGTTTTTTAGGGAAACTGGTTGACCAGCAACAGTATTATTTGTTAAGGTTAAATAAATTAAAGGAATATTATCAGAGTTTTTTTCTTGAATAAAAGACTTCAATTCTTGCGTTTCCATATTTCCTTTAAATGGATTTCTAATATCCATTTGATCAGCTGGAAAATCCTCAAATAAATCGTTTGAAAATATATTTACAGGATTAATTCCATTAGCAGAAATATTTGCTTCAGTAGTATCAAAATGACCATTGTTAGGAATATAGAATTCCCCTCCTCGGTTTTTCTTTCTTAATAGGGGAGCGATTGTTGAAAATAATAGATATTCTGCACATCGACCTTGGGGTACTAAAAAGGCATTAGGTCGAGTTAATTGGTGTATACCCCCATTCACAAAACCATTCTCATATGAGGCAAGATAAAGCTCATCCATCAATTTTTCAATATTTGTTTCTCCTGAAAGAATTAGATTAATATTTTTTTTAGGATTTTTTCCTCTTTCAAACGTATCTCTTATAGCATCCAAAAGTACATAATATCCTTTATTACGCCCATATGCTTCATCACCATGGAATAAAGATGACCATTGTAAATCTGTCATAGTAGATGTTCCACTATCAGAAAGGAAATCTAACACCAACATATCAGCAGGAAATGAAAACATACTATATTCTGTCTCTTTTAAAGCATGTTCTCTCTGCTCTTTAGTTACTTCTTTAATGTTTCTAATAACTAATGATCGCTTAATGGGCACTCGAACTCCCAATTCATGCATAGGTTTCATTTTATTAACCAAATAGAGTTATTTATAAAGCCATTTTCACATAAAAAAAAGAATACTACTTCAATATTTCTAATTAATTAAGAGAAGATATTAAAACTTTCTACATTATTTAATTAGCCTAAAAATGAAGTAATTATTTTGAAATTGAATCAAAACATTAATATTTATATTTAGAAACATCTCAACTAGTTATTAAAACATAAAATGAATTATTATGGAACTTCCAAATTATATAAAAAATCGCTATTGGAAAGATTATTTACCTCCTGGTATAACTCTAGAAATAAACATTCCTGAAGACATCTCTCTATTGGATATTTTCAAAAAAGGTGCTGAACAATATGGGGATAAGGTATCTATGGATTATTATGGAAGAGAATTTACATTTAATGAGATGGATCTTCTAACAAGGAGATTTACAAGTGGATTATATGAATTAGGAGTTAAAAAAGGTGATATAGTTGCAATTTGGTTGCCAAACGGACCATATTTCAGTTTTGCATATTTTGCTGCTCTAAGTCTTGGAGCAACAATAACAGCTTTAAGTCCTTTATTCGTAGCTCGTGAAATTTTATATCAACTCGAAGATTCTGGAGCAGCCTTTTTAGTCATGATTGATAGATTTTTTGGTCAATATGAACGTGTACAGGATAAATTAAATTTAAAAAAAGTAATAGTTGTTAATGTTGAGGGAAAAGTTCCCGATATCCCAGAAACCGAAAGAGTTATCCATTTTAATACTTTAATGGAACAAAATCCCGAACCTATATCAGATTCAAAATTAGACATACAAATTGATCCTAAGAATGATATCGCTGTTATTCAGTATACCGGAGGAACTACAGGGCTTCCAAAAGGTGCTTGTTTATCGCATTATAATATAATCGCAAATATGTATCAGATGATGCAAATTACCAATTATATGAAAGAAGAATTCATTAAGGATGAGTTTATAAACTTATCTGTACTACCTTGGTATCATATATATGGACAGACTTGTGAACTCGCTCAATCGCCTCTAATAGGTTCGAAAGGTTATGTGTTAGCCACTTTCGATATTCCGAAAATTCTAGAAATAATAGAAAAATACAAGGCAAATTTAATGCTTGGTGTTCCTACTATGTTTATAAATCTTCTAAATTATCCTGAAAGCAAGAATGTTGATTTTAGTAGCTTAAAATATGCAAATGTTGGAGCTGGATCTTTGCCTGCAGAAATTTTTAAGGCATGGAAGGAAAAAACTGGTTTTGAAATGGGAGAAGGATATGGTTTAAGTGAAACAAGTCCAACAGTTACAAACTCTCCACCATGGGCAAGAAAGAAATATGGTAGTTGCGGTCACCCGGTGGCAAATACATTGGTGGGAATTATTGATGAAAATTTAAATTTTCTGGAAATTGGAGAACCCGGAGAATTAGTTGTCTCGGGACCCCAAGTTATGTTAGGATATCATAATAGGCCAGAGGAAAATAAGAAGGTATTTTTTGAAGCAGGAGGTCATAGATGGTTTCGAACAGGAGATTATGCGAAGCTTGATGAGGAAGGCTATATTTTTATACTTGATCGTGTTAAAGATATGATAAAATATAAAGGACATAGTGTCTATCCAAGAGAAATCGAAGAGGTATTATATGAACATCCAGCAATTTTAGAATGCTCTGTATTTGGAATCCCAGATCCCATAAAGGGTGAAGAGATAACAGCACATATTATTCTTAAAACGGAGTATAAAGGTAAAATTACAGAGCAAGAAATAATTAATTGGACGAAAGAAAACATGGCAGCCTATAAATATCCTAGAATTATAAAGTTTGTACGATCCTTACCAAAAAGCGCTGTTGGGAAAGTTTTAAGACGCATTTTACGCGAGAAAACACAGAAAAAGAAAAAAAATTAAAAAATAACATTAAATATTTCTTTTGGTTTAATATTAATTGATAACAATCGATTTTAAAAGGTATCATATGTTGTTACTTACGAGATTTGAGTAATTCAGCTCGTTCTTTTAAAATTGTTTTAATTTGAGTCCTATCTTTTGGAAACCACTTTATTGCAAGAAGCCATAATATCACTCCTGGAAAAATACATAAAATGACTACTATTACTGTTATTTGATAATTTGTGCCTGTAAAAACCAATAGACTTCCACACAATAAAGGTCCAATTCCTCTCCCTAATTGTTCTAAAAATTGATTCCATGATACAATTTGACCTTGGGCTTCAGGTAAATTAATTTGTTGGATAACAGGACTCTGATTTACTATATATAATGAAAAGATAGACCTTGAGGTAAAGAACAGCGCCCCCATAATCCACATCATGGGTATTGTCATTATAAAAATGATGTCTTTTCCCTGTTCTTCGGTTAAAGGAACCCAAGGTAGGAAAAAGAAAAGAGCAAAAGTAACCAAACCTCCAATTATAGAAATTACAATAATAGGTAATCTTTTTACCGGATCCTTTATAGCAATCTTGTCACTAAGCCTTGATAAGAAGATCTGACCTACGAGTCCTCCTGTTAAGCCAAAAACGACCATAAAAACCCCTATTGAAAATGGTGCGAGATTATATGGAGGGTTTTGGATATAAATTAATATTAAAAAGTTTAGACTGCTCATAAGAATACACGTAAAAATTCCTTCAATGAGAGCTACACAATTAGTCTTACTAAGCATTGTTTTACGCATCATTTCTTTATTTATCTGAAAATCATATTCTATAGAATCGTCTTGGAGTACATAATATAATTCCTCTTGTTGAGCGCCCCTTTTTGGCTCTTCATTTTGAATAGCAAAAATTAAACCCCCAAGAAGAATTGAAGCACCTATACCCCAAAAAAATTCTCTCCAAAAGCCATTTTGGACTAAAAGAGTTGCTATTAGCCAACCTATTATATTAGTAGTGTTAAGCACTATTTGGTATACACCAAAAAAACGAGAACGGCGATCCTGGGCTACAACATCATTAGATAATGAATTAATAGCTGGCCATGAACCCCCAGCAAAAAACCCAAAAAGAGCAATAAAAATGAAGAAATACCACCATGTATTGATTTCACCACCATAAACAGCAAATCCTAATAAAAACATTGATACCCCGCGAAAGATTGAAATAACAATAATAATCTTTTTACGTGAGTATTTATCAATAAGCCTGCCAAAAAGCAATCCTGCAAAAGAGGAAGACCATGATAAAGTGGTATATAATATTCCCATTTCTAAAGCATGAATGTGTGCTTCATCACTTGGCCAAATAATTTCAGCTAAAGGCACTACTAAAACTATAATTGCTCCATATGCGATACTTTGGAAACCGTTTAGAAAATATAAAGGCCAAAAGAAGCGGTTAAAACTAGCTTTTTCTTTTAATTTACTATTAGACATATATTTGTAAGAGGTATCATATATTAATATGAATTGTAAAATGAGTGTTGTAATTTTAAGATATTGTTAGAATTAGTTTATTCTTTTTTGTAAGAAATAATACTCATTCCCTAATTCTCCTATAAAATATTAAATAAACAATAAAAGTAAAGGTCGAAAGGATTGCAAAAAAGAAAAATGTTATATCGCTATTTAATTCAGCAATTAAACCAGTGAGGATTGGTGATAAAAAGAAGCCAATTCCAATCATTATCTCGAAATAAACACTATACTTAGATGTATTTTTCGCAATATTTTTGAAAATGGTTAATTTAAATGAAAGTGCGTAGTAAAATGAATTAAAACTACCAAATAAGCAAAATAGAATTCCAAAAATTATAATATTGTTATTTAGTCCCATTAATATAAAAGATATAATTACAATTGTATTTGAAAGTAATATCATTTTTTTTATTTTTTTAACATTTAAATCCATAGTTTTGGAAAGTGTAGCTGTTTGAGTGCTCATTCTAAAGAAATAGAATAGATAATTGGTGAATAATGGAAATTTTAGTATTTCTGATTTTATTGGATAGGCAAGACCTAATCCTCCAATTAAGAAACCATACACACAGATCATCAAAAAAGGTAAGAAAACTGGAAAAGAAATATCCTCACGGTTAGGAATACTTTTCATTCTTTCATCAATAGGTACAATTAATTCTTTATCAAGATTATTTTCAGGCTCTTGAATTAAAAATGCGAAAATTAAACCACTTGCAGCAAATAATAATGAAAAAGTAAACATCAGAAGAATATTTTCGATGAAAAATAGAACAATTGTGCCTAATACAAAACTAAAAATTCCTCCAAAATTCCAAGCTAGGCTATATCGTTTCATTAATCTATCTTTTAATAAATTATTTTGTACATATTCGTCTAATTTTGATATCGTTGAAACTGCCGTCATTAGAACTGGCCAGAAGGACCCCAAAACAATTCCATCAAGAATTAAAAGGATATATACAGTTAATGGTTCTAAGGTAAATTGTAAAATTATCTGAATTATTAGAAATCCAATACAGGATAGAATAAGAGTTAATTTTACTCCGATTTTTTTATATAGATTTTTAAATATTAAGGGAGATACTAAGTAAGACATGGCGGTTCCTGACGTAATCACTCCAATAGTTCCTGTTTCTAATTTTATATCAAGATAATAAAGTGGAATTGCTAAACTGATTGCTACCCCTAATGCAACTCGCATAAATGCTAGAAAAAGGATAGGAAAAACGCGGTATTTCTTATTTTGCATAATATTTTCTTCAAAAATATTTAAAAACTATATAGAGAAGTCTTAAATTCGTAAAAAAGTTTATTAAAAATTATTTAAGAAGGAAATTCCATTCCAAAAATAATTAAAACTCTTAAACAGAAAAAAAGAAAAAAAAAAACTAATTTATGCATTAGAAATTTTTTGCTCGGCACCAATGATAATCTCGTTATAGTAGTCTAAATAATTCTCATTCACAATGGCGCGATATCTGGAGATAAATTCGGTGATTTCACGCATTAGTGATATGATATGCCTTGGATCTGTAAGAACGTCCAATCTTTCCCGGAATTCTATTAATTTTTCCCTCACACCTCGAATAATCTGTTCTTCTACATCAATGGGGAAGTATTTGTTTACAATAACATCTGCATTTTTGAATGCTGAAATTTCACCATCAAAAGTTTTTATTTTTTTATGGTATGCCGTCTCAAATTCACTTGAAAACTTTCTAATGCGTTTATGAATTATCGGGAGGTCCTTTCCTGCTAATAAAGCTGTAGTTGTATATTGACCATGTTGTAATATAACTTTTTTATCTTCTTGATCAACAGTACGGAGGGACTTCTTACTGCCTGTAGCTTCACGTACAAATTGTGTAAGAGCCGCTATCATTCCAGCAATAAGAGCAGGGTCTTGGATCTCAATTCCAAAAGAATACTCATATAAACTTAATCCATCTTTAGTAAGCACAAATAGATTTTTTAATGATTTTTCCCAATTTCTCATCCGAATTTGCCTTCTCAAGAGTAGAGTAATTGAAACAGCTGCAAGTGCACCAGCTATAGAGACTCCTACAATTAAGATTAAATTTAATGGTTTTCTTACTTCAAATTGAGCTGTATAATAAGCAATCTCTTTTCCATTCGTCCAAAAAATCTCTGCTTCATAAAGTCCTTCTGCCATCTCGCTACTTAAGGGAATTTCTGAACATGCTAATAACCCGTTAACAGGTATTAATCCTGTCTCATTATGAATCACTTGTCCAGAAGGAGATCTCAATAAAATATTTCCCAAACCATCAGACATTGCTCCATAAATGGAGCTCACGATTTCAGCTTCAATTCTGATAGTTTGACCTAATTCGAAGGAACCTTGAGTTATGAAATTGCTCCCTGACTTAAGTTTTGGGTTTATGGAATTACAATAATTAGGAGATTGAAAGATTCCTATATATGTTCCCTTCTCTAATGGGATACCAAAAATAGTTGTAATTCCATAATAAGATGTATTATAAAGTATTACTGGACCAAAATAGATATTCGTTAATTCCCTAAAATATGGATCATAAAATGAAATAAGATCCCAGTCCCTTTCAAATAGAAACATTGGTGGTGGCCATCCAAAATGTATATCTTCAAAAGTATAATTGACTATCCATTCAATATAGTTATCATAAACATTATATATTCCACCTGCATCACTCAAGTAAATGTAATATATATCTGTGTAAACACTAAGTATAGGTATCATCTTATCGCTTATTATTGTTAAATTAATTTCTTGTGTTACGGGGGCATTAAATGAGTAGGATAAAAATACATAGGTTCCAGAATAAATTGGATCTAAATACTCATTATTTATAACAAAATCTATATCTATTAGAGCAGGACTAAGTTCTTCAGTGTATAATAGGTAACATAGCATATCTGTTGTTGTATCATTCTCTACCGGGAATATATGAGTTCCATTAAAATATCGTGTCAAACCTTTATCATATTTTGGATCAGTATAATTCTCAGCTTTCCAAAAATCAAACTTGCGCTCCACCAAGGTTGTGACATCACTTTCACCTTTAACTTCTGGAACGAGAAATTGTAATAAAATATTATACTTTATTCCTGGTATATAATCATAGATATATGGATAAAATGGCATCCATTCATCTACAATAAATCGTTCTTCATAATTCCACATAGCGTCAATTTGGAGTGTAAAATTCTCATCAAAAATAACCATTCCCAAATAGTAATAATCGATAGGTTCTGTTATAGTATAGTTTAGATATACCAAAAATGCCTGTATTTTTTCAATATCTGGAAAAACAAATTCTTGGATGAATGCATATGCAGGTGTAAGGCTTATTTGTTCAGAAACATTTCCTGCTATCCTATAGCCGTAGGAAATTTCTGCATAAATATCAAGACTATTTACTTCATAAACAACTCCTGGTCTGGAAATATTAGGAGGGATCATTTGAGTGAGGGAACGAGTAGCGAAACGTGATGAAGAAATATGACCTTGATCAAAATACATGAGTGAGATATCCCCAGTATAATTACCCGAATACAATTGGCTCGTTTTAATATCAAAATGAGAATAATTCGATGATAATAACTTGAAGTTTAACAATTGATTTATAAAAGGTGATATCGATAAAAGCAAAAATCCAAATAGTAGATAAAATTTTAATTTTCTTTGCAAATTAAAAACCTCTTGATATTATTAGATAAGATTCAATTAACTAAATGTGTAGTAACAACTCCATTATATATAATTTTCTTCCATAATTCAATTGAAATTAGATATGTTGTAAAGAAATTCGTTATCTACATGGAAAAAAAGTTATTTTTCTAAATTTATTGATTTCTTAGGTTTTATCTTATAATCGAAATATGATCCAATTGCAAAATAAAATTTTTCTAAATATCAAATATTGGACTATATAATTTATATAAAGCATCCACTGAATTATTCTAATTAAATAATTATTTGATGTTAATAAAATACAATTTTTAAAAATTAAAGGTGAGAAAAACTGTCAAACAAAGGAGTTATGTATGAATTTAAAGAATATGGAAAAAACATGCAAACGGTTGCTATATGTACGATTCTGAGTATTAGTTTCATGCCTATTACACCTATAATATCATTAATTTTTATGTTCATCGCATTGGGAAACATTAAAAAAGCAAATTTACAATTAAATAATCGCAATCTTGTAGCATATAGATCTAAGTATATCAGTAGTTTCATTTTTTTATCAGTTGGAATCACTATTTTGGCTATAGGAATCGCAATAATCGTGCTTAACGCTTTGGAAATACTTTTATTTTTTGATTGGATGATAATAATCGCAGGTGCTACTATAATACTCATAGGATTTGTGCTTATGATTGTTAGTGGCGTTATTCAAAGACACGCATGGGAAAATCTGAAAATTTTTCTAGCAGAAAATGGAGATTTATTTCCTAAAGCAATAGCAATGGAAGCATATGATGGAGCAAATAAACTAAAAACCGCTATGTTAATGTATCTTTTAGGGTTTCTTGGAATTACGCTTATAATAGGTTTTATCTTCCAAATTATAGGATATTTTAAATTGGCTAAGTTTAACCGTTTAGACATTTCATACAGTCCCAAATCAGAACCTCAACAATTTAAACCACAACAACCTTATCAGGAGCCAGTTTCAATAATAAAAGAAAACCCTAAATTTTGTTCTGCCTGTGGAGGTAATTTAAGTGGAGAAGGAAGATTCTGTGCGTTATGCGGCACAGAAGTTACATAAATTATTCAAATAATATATTTGAATTGTTATATTTTTTTTCTTTTTATAGAAGTTTAAATTCAGTCTCTAATATTGGAAAGTGAGTATATTTTCAAGAAAATTATTTCATACTTTAGAAAGTATTATTTTACTCATTATCTTTTTATATAAAAGAACACTTAAGTAAAGATAATTTATCGAGTTTTAAATTCTATTAAGAAGACCTCAACCAATTTTCAACTATAAAATGATAATTAAATAAAACATCCAGATGCACATGAATAGCAATAATCAATTAATAAAAAGGTTTCATTCAGGATCAATTCGAGGAATCATCTTCGATTTCGATGGTACTCTTCTTGATATAAGCGAGCCGCTAAGAAAATCTATAGAAGAGATTTTTGAAAAAAAAAAAATTGAGGCGGATATAACTACAACCATCGAAGAAATTGGAGCCCTAATGGAAACTATTCAAGCACTTCCTCTTCCTAAGATCTTACTCCAGTCTTATGAATTAATTAAACATATTTCCTCACTCCAATCATTAACATATCTTAAAAAATTAGAAATCGCTACAAGGATTTTTACCAAATATCTAACATATGCTAAAGAAGCTCCATTTTTCCCAGGTTCTATTGATTTATTAAAAAAATTAAGTAAATCATATGATCTATACATTGTTTCTCATAATCAAACTAGGAACCTCATGGTTCATCTAGAAAGAGAAGGAATTGAAAATTTATTTAAGGGAATTTATGGAGCCGATATATTGCCTGAACTCAAACCTAGCCCTGAAGCATTATCACCAGTTTTTGAAAATTATAAATCGAGTAAAGTAAATGAGTTTGTAATGATTGGAGATATGCCCTCAGATATAGAAGCAGGTCAGGAAGCAGGTGTATGGACAGTAGGAGTATCCACTGGAGTAAGTAAAATTGAAACTTTAGCTGGTTGTGAGCCAAGTTTGGTAATAGAATCTTTAGAAGATTTAAAAAAAATAATTGATAAAAAATCTTTATCGGGATCAAATTCTCAAAAAAGTTTAAAAATAAAGTCCTAATTAAATTTAATGGTTCTTCATTTACACAATTTCTTTTATTCTTAATTAAATCTTTATTTGAATTTCTTGAACATAAAATTAGTTTTCAATGGCTTTTTCGTCGATTTTCGATCATACTTTTTCCAGTATTATTATGACCATTATCTTTTTATGTAAAAGGGTATTTTAGTAAAGATAATTTACTACGAAAAATTAGTGTTTATTAAACTTTTTTCCCTTTTTTATTAGTAAATTAGGGATGTTAAAAATAATTCGAATTATTAACAATCTTGTTTGAAAGAAAATGAGATGAGATAAATGGAACTCGAAAAATCAGACCAAATAGTGTCTAAAGACTACGATTATGAACCAGCAAAAATCATGGAAGAAAAACTAAAAGAAGAATTGAAGCTGGAAAAACCACACCAAAACGCGCTGTATAAAGTTTTGAAATACAATCCAATCGACCCACTGAACGATCTCTATCGAAATATTATCGAACGATTGAACTTAACTGAATTAGAGAAAAAATTACAATGGAGAGCTGCTAATATTTGGGTAAAATTAGCACTTCGTACATTCTGGAACTTCAAGGCAGAGTATCCAAAGAAAAATATCTTCCCAGAATGGGGTCCTGTTGTTCTTGTAAGCACGCACAACTCACATTTGGATCCATTCTTCTGTGGTGGAGCAATGCAACGACAAATTCACTGGATGAGCAAATTAGAAAATTTTAAAACCCCAATTGTACGAACTCTTTTTTCAAATTTAAGTGCATTTAAATTGGATCGTGATAATCCATCAGTAGGATGGGATACTGCTAAAGAACTTTTACGGCAAGGAGAAGTTGTGGGGATCTTTCCTGAAGGCACACGTTCGGTAGATGGTGAACTTGGTGAATTTAAAACTGGAGCATTACGTCTTGCCCTTGAGATGGATTGTCCTATTGTCCCCATGGCTATAATAGGTTCACAGAATGCATTACCAAAAGGCAAATTAGTGATGAAACCTACTCAAGTTATAGCACGTGTAGGAGAACCAATATATTATCATGATTATGATATTGAAAATATGTCATATGATGACATCAGGAGATTGACGAATGAATTAAGAACTATAATTTATGAATTAAAGCAAGGTATTTATGGTAAAGAAGAAGAAGAGGAAATTTCAATTGGCTCGCCGGAAGATGTTGAGCAAAAGCCGAAGTTTAATATCAAAACCTATGCCAAAGATGTATTAAAAGGTGTTTTATGGCTTATTGATGATGCATGGTATGCGTTGATTAAAGCATTAGAAGATTTGAAAGCAGATTGGAAGTTCAAGGAGACTGTTTATATGTTTTCGGCGCAAGTAGTTGATAAATGGTTGGATATTATGGCACCCTATAAAGTTATAGATTTCAATAATGCTAATGTTCCCGATAAAGGTGGATTTATTCTCTGTACTAACCACAATTCAGAATGGGATGTCATAATGTTAGCTACAATCTTTGGTATCCATAAAAAGCGGTATATTTGGCAAATGTCGAAACAATCATTATTCAGGTACCCTGTTGTCAATGCGTGGGTAAGAACTCACTTTGCATTTCCCTTAAGAAGAGGTGCACATGATGTGGACTCCTACAATTATGCTAAATATTTACTCAGTAAAGATCAAATTGTGACTATTTATCCTGAAGGAACAACTAATACTGGTGGTGGTGAATTATTAGAAGGCCATACTGGTGCCATGCGACTAGCTATTGAAGCACAGGTGCCCATAGTACTAGTTGGAATCACAGGGACTGAGGATACGTATCCAAAACATGCAAAAATGCTCAATTTTTATAAGGGAAACATATTTAAGGCAGGTCCAATATTTTTGGAACATAAAAAGTATTGGGGCAAATCAATGCCGGATTATGAAGAGTTAAAGCGTTTAACGTATAATATGATGGCACAAATTAAAGATTTAATGATTTATGATACTCCTGGCGCGTAATTTATTCGAGGATTTTTCAAAATGGCAACAAGTTTGGAAAGAGAAAAACAGAAAATAAAAGTTGGCATTCCAAGGGCTCTTCATTTTTACCGGTATTTTCCTTTTTGGAAAAAGCTTTTAGAAGAGTTAGATGTGGAAATAGTGCTTAGTCCACAAACTAATAAAAAAATTGTAGAGGAAGGCGTGACTCATGGATTTGGCGAGTTATGTATTCCCATGAAAATTTATTATGGTCAAGTATTAAAATTGGTAAAAGATTATCCTGATTTGGATTACATTTTTGTTCCGAGATATGTCTCTGAAGATAAAGAATCATATTTTTGCCCTAAGTTTTTATCATTACCAGATGTTATTAAAATTTTGGATGGTGTTCCGAAAATACTAAATTTTGAAGTTAATGTGAAAGAATTTCCTATCGCAACCTCTGCTATCGAGCTTGGAAAGGAATTAGGTAAGTCGCAATCCAAATCATTAGCAGCTTACAGAGCAGCTCAAAAATATTTTGATGAATATCATGATTTCTTACGGCAGGGAGTATCGGTAAATTATGGATTGAGACTAGTTCAAAGAAATATTCCTTTTAAATTACCCAAGAAAAAACGCTCTGGGGACATTAGATTCTTACTTTTAGGACATGCATATAATATTTTTGATACATATATTAACTTAGATTTCCAGAAAAAATTATTAGATCATGGGGTTGAATTCCTCACTATTGAAAATTTACCTGAATTTATTTTTAAAGAACCTGTTATAGTTAATCCCAGAGGGGGAAAATTACGTAATTATTGGAGGCACGAAGAGGAAATAATGCAATCAATACGTTACTTCTTGAGACAAGGGCGAGATGAAATAGATGGTGTAATTTTCTTGATTAGTTTTGCTTGTGGTCCAGATAGTTTGATATCTGAACTAATTATGCGAGATATGAAGGTGGTTGGATTACCTTTTCTGGAAATTACAATGGATGAGCATAGCGGAGAGGCGGGAATGTTGACGAGAATCGAAAGTTTTGTCGAAATGGTCCGAAGAAAGAGGAAAAAGCTTGGATTAGGTCCAAGAGAAAAAATAAAAATTAAATCAGCTCAAGGTGTATAATTAAAAGTTTGCGCTCAAAATTTTACTTAAAGCTCTTAATCTTACTTTAGAAAAATTAATATTTAAAAATTTAACTTACTTAATCTTTTTACATAATTCAAAGTTTTTAACGAACTTTTAAAGGGCACCTTAAGATGACAAAGAAGTTTGTAGCTTTTATTTTATTTGGAGTTGCTGGTATCAACATTATTATTGAGATTTTAATTAATTTTTTATTATCTCGATTATTAAGAATAAAATTTCCTCCTTTCTCTATAATTACAATAATAACAGTTATTATTCTAGTGTTCGCAGGAGTGATTGTCTTAATAAAATCCCGTGAATCTACTGTTAAGAAAAAACTTATCGAAAGTGATTTTAGACCTATCGAAAGTGATTTTAGTCCTATCGAAAGAAAGTCATTTATTGAACAAATTCAAGGTCGTATTCATATTGAATCAATTCAAAAGGTTACTAAAGA